>JBEGQQ010000022.1:0-4669 GCA_041180925.1 Actinomycetota bacterium | reverse complement strand
TCGGTCCAAGCTCCTGGCGTTGTTAAATCTATAACTCTTCGAGGCGTAACCGCCTTTGGTGCATTTACATAGGTAGGTACTGGTACCTCAGTTGGTTGCCATGCATTTCTTTGTGCCGCAGTTCCTTTAGGCAAAATTGTTACACCAGTTTGCTCCCGCTCGGAAAGCGGAACCCAATATTCGGACTGAACTTTTTTAGTTGTTACAACTTCAATTAGGTTTACATTTGAAATTCCATCAGAACTTCTTTGTAGCTCGTCGATTCTGCGACGTTGTTCCCGACTCTTGCGAGCACTCCGGCGCACATGAACGATATAAATTATTAATGCTGAAAGTGGAATTGCTAAATAAGACCAGACCATGAGATTCATAGCCGCACCTACTCCTATAAATGCTGTCATTAAAAGTATCAATGAGAAGATAATTCTGCGTCTCAATAATTTTTGTGCTTGTTTTGCGCCTTGATCTAAATCTTGATGTATTGCTCCGGAAATACTTTTTTCGGAACCGGCTGCCACAATTCGTAATGCGCTCTTGTATCTCTCAACAGACTTTCCAGAAAATTCATCATGGGAATGAAGCCATCGCGGTAGGAAATAGGCAACCCACATTCCTATGATCGCAAGATAAACAATCCCTGAAGTCATAATGAGCAAAGGTTAGACGGGGTTCTGCTCAAAATATGGGATTTACCGCTACCTAATCAACGGATTTTCACTTACATAACAGAGATGGTTTCGCCAAGCACCATCAATGTGCAGGTAATTTTTCCGTTCGCCTTCCAAAATAAATCCAGCTTTCTCGGCGACTTTTATGGATGCGGTATTTTCTGGGCGAACATTTATCTCAAGTCTGTGTAATTCCAAATCCTTAAAACCAAACTCCGCTACCCCAACAACCGCTTCGGTGGTGAATCCTTTATTGGCATGTTTTTCAGCAATCCAATAACCGATATGACCTGCACGTAGGGCGCCGTAAATCACACCACCAAGAGTTATTTGGCCGATAAAGTCATTTTTTAGAAAAATCCCGAATGAAAAAGTTCGTCCGGCTTTAGCCTCTATTTTTTGTAATTTAATCATTTCTGAATATCTAGTTGTTTCTGGATTTTTCCAATCAGATGTTTCTGGAATTGTTGCTTCCCAATGAATTAACCAATTTTTATTTTCGCGGCGAACTCTTTCCCATTGACGTTTGTCTCTGAGACCAAGTGGGCGGAGCAAGATTCGCTCACACTGAATGACCGCCATTATTTTATTTTGGGCAAAATAACAACGGTTACTTCTTCACCGCTGCCAAGCTTTTTCGCTCCCTCTGAAACTGCGATTAAAGAATTTGCTGACGCCAAAGTGAGAAAATCGTCCTGGTCTGAAAGAGCCGTTACAGAATTCTTATCTTCACTGATAAAAGCACGCAGATAAGTTCGTTTGCCACTTAAATCGTTGACTGATTTTTCAAGCCGGGCCTTGACAGCTGGGCAATGAATTTCTTTTGCACCAAACATTGTTCTAATAACAGGTCGCACAAATAACTGCATTGATATATATGCTGCAATCGGGTCTCCGGGTAATGTGATTACAGGCGTGTTGTCTGGTCCAACTGTTCCAAAATTATGACGACCTGATCCTTCAAGATCCAGCTCAGCCATTTTGACGGAACCGATTTGATTTAAAGTCCTCGTAATTAAATCAAACGAATCGTCATGTCGTTCACCACTTAACACTAATAAATCAGCGCGAACTAATTGATCTTCGATTACATTTTTTAGTTCAACTTCATCATCTGGAATATGGTGAACTCGATAACCAACGCCACCAATTTCTCGAACCATTGTGGTTAATTGCCAAGAATTCGTTTCATACTCTTGTTGCCCGGAAACAGGTTGGCCTGGTTCAACCAAATCTGGTCCGGCAGAAAGTATTACGACACGTGGCAAGGGCCTGGTGGGTAAATGATCTAATCCAATTGAAGCGGCCAATCCAATTTGAGTGGATCTGATGGGAGTTCCGGCTTTTAGAACTAATCGATCTCCAGCAAAAACATCACTTGCAAGTGTTGCGCCATGTGCATCTAGTAGCGGCAAATCGAGTGGCTCTAACGGTTTTGCCAAAGATAGGACGGCTGATAAAAACTCATCAACACGCATCCGCTCTAACATATGCCCACGATACTTTGTATGCTCGTTAACTTGGGGGATTTCGATGAGTCAAAGCAAGAGTGATCTTCGAAACCAAGTTCGCATGACCAGAAAAAATAACCTAGTTAATACCGATTTTGACTATTTACTAGATATTCCTGAGATCGCAAATTCCGAAGTTATCGCAAGTTACTACCCAACTGAATTTGAACCAAATCTCCTTAAACTTCATTCAGAATTAATGATTCGGAAAAAAATTCTACTTTTGCCCCGAATTAATAACAGCCAAATCGAATTTGTTAAATTTGAAGGCGGAGAATTAAATAGAAATGGAATATTTCATGAACCATTCGGACTACCTTTTTTTGGGGAAATAAATACGATTTTGGTACCAGCGTTAGCGGTTGATAGAAATGGTTATCGCCTAGGCCAAGGAGGTGGTTACTACGACCGGTTTCTAACATCAACCAATGCTTATCGAATCGCAGTCATAAATGAAAATGAATTTTTAAAATCATTACCGGTTGAATGGCATGATCAAAAAATGGATGCCGTCGCGTTAGGTGGCCGCCTTGTGAGAATTTCTTAAAATCCACATACTTAGTAATACAAAACCGCCACCAATTAATTGAATCCAAGTGGGTGCACCGCGACCTAAAATAATCGCTCCAATTACTCCAACGATTGGCACAATATTAAACAGCACGGCAACGTGGCTACTTCTCACTCGAGCAGCAGCATAATTAAATGCCACAATAGGAAGCGCTACCCCGAATACGCCAGAAAGTATGCCCGCCAAATAGATTTCATTATTTCGTCCAGAAAAGTGGCCGCGGTCAAACAAGAGCCACCAGATCAATACATATAGAAATGAAAATAGAGTTTGCCGAAAAGCTAAATTAATTGGATTAATCCCGGCGCCCAATTTCTTCACCGCAACAGCATTTGTTCCACAAAGAATTGATGAAAGTAAAAAACAAAGTGCGCCGAGGCCGATTTTTATCGAGATGCCAGCTTCATCAAAGCTTCCAAGTATGGCACCAATAATGCCTATTAATAAGGCAATAAATTCAAAATGCACTAATCGCTCTTTTAGCCAAAGCGTTGCAATGATTACGGTAAATAGCGCCTCTAAGTTCAATAAGATGACACCAGTACTTGCCGTAGCAACGGTGTAACCATAATTTCCTGCCAACCAAGCAAATCCAGGTTGTACTGCGCCTAGTAACGCAGCAATTCGCCAACTTACATTTTTTAATTCACTTTTTCGAAAAATTTGTGGTCGAAAAAAGTTAAAAATCAAAATGATTAAAAAACCACTACCTATTTCTAAAACAGTTTGTGTGGCAGCCGATAAACCGCTAACTGCTAAATCAGCTAATGGATTTGATAGCCCCCAACTAATCATTGCTAGGACTAGTAATAAATAATTACTCATTCCGTCCTTGGTCGCGACTAGAGAGTTCAGCTAGATATTGGTTGTAATCACCAAGTTCATCGTTTTTTCCCATAGCCAATGCTCGGTCGCTGCTGCGATCAATTCTCGCTGCTTCGTTTCGATCATCGCGCATCCATTTAATAAATACTGCAATTAATGCAATGATTATCGGAATTTCACTCATCGCCCACCCGATTGCCCCACCGAGTTGTTGATTAGTTAGTAAATCTAACTCAAATGGATTCCCTTGAGTTAGATAGTAACCACCGTCCAAAAGTGTTCGAGCGGACATCAAAGCCACGGAAAAGAAGGCATGAATACTCATAGCTGCTAATAAAATTGCTAAACGAACGATGTATGGCGGTTTAAATGGGTTTGGGTCTATGCCAATAATTACATGATAGAAAAGCACGCCAGCTAAAATGAAATGTAAATTCATAAATAGATGACCAACGTGGTTCGACATCAAATTTCCAAATAATGGCGTGAAATAAAGTACAAATAGTGAGCCGTCAAAAATTGCTAAAGCAGAAATAGGATGTGAAATAACTTTCGCATATTTTGAATGGAGAAATGATAGTAAAAGTCCACGAGCGCCAAATTCGCCTGAAACTTTATTTGATGGCAGAGTTCTAAGTGCCAAAGTTATTGGTGCTGCTAAAACAATGCCGATTGGCGCAATCATTCCAAGAATCATGTGCCCAATCATGTGATCTGAAAATTTAAAGGTTGGGTATAAACCAAGTCCACTGCTAGTTGCCCAATTAATTAATAATAAAGAGGTAATTAAAAACCCTAATCGATATTTCGGCCAGCTATCGCCCCGATTGCGCATTACTGCCATACCTTTTAAATACAGCGCAACGAAGAAGATTGAGCCGCCAGCAAAAAGTGCATCTGGCTCAAACCCAAGTAAATTTGGCGCAACTTTCCCACGATCGGGTGGTTGATTGGTATTTAGCCAGGCACCTACGGCTAAGGCGAAGATCATTACGCAAATTTCAAACGTGGCTAATCGGAAAAAAGCTCTCCAGTCAATTGTGTTTTTCAGAAGATTTTTGCGGTGCAAATATCCAAGATAAATTAAAATTCCA
>JBEGQQ010000021.1:0-6510 GCA_041180925.1 Actinomycetota bacterium | reverse complement strand
CGAACATCAGCCATTGATTTCTCGTTTCATGTAAGCAACTAATTGATCTCCGCCACCTGGCGCAGGTACGACTTGAACTAATTCCCAACCTTCGGATCCCCAAGTATCCAAAATTTGTTTAGTTGCGTGGGTTAATAATGGAACGGTTACGTATTCATATTTTGTCATTTGTTCAACGCTGCTTTCACTAAATTAGAAACAGTTGCACCATCAGCTTTGCCAGCAATCTTTGGTTTTAGCGCGCCCATAACTTTGCCCATGTCTGCCGGGCCCGCAGCGCCAGTTGCGGCAATAGCTTCGTCAATTAATTTTTGTAAATCGGCATCACTTAATTGCGCTGGTAAGTATTTGGCAATTACTTCACCTTCTGCTTTTTCTGCAGTTGCTTTATCGGCGCGACCAGCAGCTTCGAAAGCTTCGGCAGCTTCGCGGCGCTTTTTTGCTTCGCGCGATAACACCGTAATGATTTCTTCGTCTTTTAATTCGCGCTTTTCTTTACCGGCTACCTCTTCGTTAGTTATTGCAGTAAGCAACATTCGAATCGTTGACGAAGAAACTTCGTCCCGGCTTCGGATTGCGGTATTTAAATCGGCCTGCAAGGTTTCTTTGATGCTCATTTTTTAGTGAACTCTTTCGCTACTAATTCTGCGATTTGCGCAGTGTTTAACGCTGCGCCCTTTCGTAGGTTATCGCCACAAACAAACAAATCGATGGACTTTGGATCATCCAACGATTGGCGCACGCGACCGACCCAAGTTGGATCAGTTCCGACGACATCGGCTGGCGTTGGAAAAATTTTCTTCTCTGGATTATCTAAAAGTTCCACACCTTCGGCTTTTGCCAAGGCAGCTTGCGCTGCTTTGCGAGTAACTTTTTTAGAAAAAGTTGCATGAACTGCCAGCGAGTGAGTTGTTAAAACTGGAACGCGAACACAAGTTGCCGAAACTTTTAGCTTTGGCATCCCTAAAATTTTGCGCGATTCATTGCGAACTTTTAACTCTTCGGAAGAATAGCCAGCTTCTTTTAGTGAACCAGCCCATGGCACTACGTTTAGTGCAAGTGGCGCTGGGAATGGTCCGAGATCTTTAATTGCATCGCGAACATCTTTTGCTTTATGGCCTAAGCCTTTGCCCGCAACTTTTTTAATTTGATCTTCCAATGCATCGATTCCTGGTTGACCGGCACCGGAAGCTGCTTGGTAAGAAGAAACTACTAATTCCTTTAAACCAAATTTCTTGTTAAGCGCACCCATGGCCACAATCATCGAGAGCGTGGTGCAATTTGGATTAGAGATAATTCCTTTTGGACGTTTCTTAACATCCTTTGGATTAACTTCCGGAACAACCAACGGAACTTTTTTATCCATTCGAAATGCACCGGAGTTATCAACAACAACAGCGCCGCGCTTTGCTGCAATTGGCGCCCACTTTTCGCTAACTTCGTCTGGCACATCAAACATCGCAATATCGATGCCATCAAAAGCTTCTGGTGAAAGCGCGACCACTGTTAACTCTTCGCCGCGGCATTTCAATTTTTTACCCGCAGATCTAGCTGAAGCAATTAATCGAATTTCGCCGTAAACATTTGGGCGCTTGGACAAAATGTCGAGCATGACGGTACCGACTGCGCCAGTGGCGCCAACAACTGCCAGTGATGGAAGTTTTTTAGTTTTTTTCATCGGCCCGTTCCTCCATATACAACAGCTTCTACTTGATCGGCATCTAAATCAAAGGCGGAGTGCGCTGCGCGAACGCCTTTATCTAATTCAGATTCGCGGCAAATAATGGAGATACGAATTTCGGAAGTCGAAATCATTTCAATGTTAACGCCAGCATCGCTCATCGCTGCAAAAAATGTGGCGGTAACGCCTGGGTGCGAGCGCATTCCTGCGCCGATTAATGAAAGTTTGCCGATTTGATCATCGTATTGAATTGATTGGAAACCAACTTCACCTTGAATTTTTTTCAAAATTTCAGTGCAGCGAGCGCCATCTGTTTTTGGCAAAGTAAATGAAATGTCGGTTAAGCCAGTTGCTGCGGCAGATACGTTCTGCACAATCATGTCAACGTTTATGTCGGCATCGGCAATTGATTGAAAAATTCGCGCGGCCACGCCAGTTCGGTCGGGAACACCAACCACCGTGATCTTTGCTTCGCTGCGATCATGCGCGATGCCAGAGATGATTGCTTGTTCCATTGTGTCTCCTTCCGGATGATCTTTAACCACCCAGGTTCCTTCGTTATTTGAAAAACTTGATCGAACATGAATTGGTAAGTCATAACGGCGCGCATATTCAACGCATCGCAGATGTAAAACTTTTGCACCGCTGGCCGCAAGTTCTAACATTTCTTCGTAAGTAACAGTTTTTAATTTGCGCGCATTTGGAACTACGCGTGGGTCAGCGCTAAAGACGCCATCGACGTCGGTGTAAATTTCGCAAACATCGGCATCAAGCGCGGCAGCTAATGCAACAGCAGTTGTATCCGAACCACCGCGACCAAGTGTGGTGACATCTTTGGTGTCTTGGCTAATTCCTTGAAAGCCAGCGACGATTGCGATTGCACCTTCATCAATTGCTTCGCGAATTCGACTTGGTGTTACATCAATGATTCGAGCGCGACCATGTGCCGAAGTTGTCAGCACGCCAGCTTGGCTTCCGGTGAATGAACGCGCTTCATGTCCTAAATTTGAAATTGCCATTGCAAGTAGCGCCATTGAAATTCGCTCGCCCGCAGTTAACAACATATCCAATTCGCGACCGGATGGAATTGGCGTAATCTCTTTGGCTAAATCAATTAATTCATCGGTGGTATCACCCATTGCCGAGACCACAACGACCACTTGATGGCCTTCGCGCTTGGTCGCCACGATTCGATTGGCGACGCGCTTCATCCCCTCAGCGTCGGCGACGGAGGATCCGCCATATTTCTGAACGATTAGGCCCATCGCACTAGTTTGAGGGTTCGGGCTAGGCGGGCGCGAGCCGATTATCGGTTTATCTCAATATGTGAAATGAGACGCGTATCAAATAATGGGATTCTATTGAACTGCGCGGCGCCCTTCAAATGCTCGCCCCAAAGTGACTTCGTCGGCATATTCCAAATCGCCACCGACTGGCAGGCCACTGGCCAACCTGGAAACTTTAATTCCGAGCGGTTTTATCAATCGAGCCAAATAGGTCGCGGTTGCTTCGCCTTCGAGATTTGGATCAGTTGCCAAAATAACTTCGGTGATTTGCGAATCGCTAAGTCGCGCCATCAATTCGCGAATTCGCAATTGATCTGGTCCGATGCCATCGATTGGACTGATCGCGCCACCAAGAACATGGTACTTGCCGCGAAATTCGCGGGTGCGTTCGATGGCATTTACATCTTTGGATTCTTCAACAACACAGATGAAGCTGGAATCGCGACGTGGGTCTTTGCAGATTTTGCATTCGGTTTCTTCGGAAACGTTACCGCACTGAGTGCAGAACTTAACTTTTTCGCGCACGGTGCGAATTGCTTCGACCAGGTTTAGCGCCGCTTCGCTATCGGATTGCAGAATGTGAAAGGCAATTCGCTGCGCGCTCTTTGGGCCAATTCCGGGCAACCGCCCTAACGCATCAATTAAATCTTGAATCGCACCTTCGTACATTATTTATCTTCCACGCTAATTATTTGAGCGCCTAATTCTTTAGCTAATAACGCGGTGCCACTTAATTGATCTTCATCGGTTGGTGATTCATCGCGCGGTCCGGAATATCTTGAATTATCAGCACTTGGATCAACGATGGCTTCGATTTTGCGGTCGATGCCAACAACATCAATAAATGCTTGGCGCAGAATTTCATCGCTGGCTGAACGCAAGAACGAATCACGGGCGCCGGAATTAACAATTCCGATTGTGATTGTTTTATCGTCTAGCGAAATTATTTGTGCCGATGCGCTGAGCAAGCTCCACGTTAAGCGGCGCTTTTTCTTAACTTCTTCGATTACATCGGGCCATAACTTTCGAAGTTTAGAAACGTCGCCCACAGTTTCTTTTGCCTTATTCGAATCCTTTTCCTTGACAGCAGACTCCGTCGAGCCAGAAGACTTTTTAGGCTCGACTTCCGTCTCTGTCTTCGTCAAAGGATTCGATTCAATAACTGGCTTAGAAACGACTAAACCTTCGGCGCGTTCGAGTTTCTCAACTCGGGCCAATAATGCGGCGTCGGAAGAACTTGGTAGCAAAATTCGGGCGCAGATGACTTCTAACATCAAACGTGGCGCAGTTGCGCCGCGCATTTGAGTTAAGCCTTCTGCGACGATATCGGCGGCATAACTAAGTCCGCCATTTCCAATGTGTTTTGCTTGCGAGCGCATTCGATCTAATTGATCATCTGGCAAATCGCGCAGGACGCTATTTGGATCGCCTTCGCCAAAGGCATTAATAATCATTAAATCGCGCAACCGTTCTAATAAATCGGCAGTGAATCGGCGTGGATCGTGGCCCGATTCCATTACTTGATCAACAGTTTTGTACAAAGTTGCGGCGTCGCGCGCAGCGATTGCATCAATTGCTTCATCAAGTAACGCAGTGTCGGTGAAACCAAGTAGTTGAACTGCGATTTCGTAGCTAACGCCATCTTTGCCAGCCCCGGCAAGTAATTGGCCAAGTACCGATAATGCATCGCGAACAGAACCACCACTGGCGCGAACTACTAATGGAATTACGCCCTTGGCAACTTTGATTCCTTCTTGCGCACAAATTTTTTCTAAATGTTCGCCCAAAATTCCTGGTGGTACCAATCGGAATGGGTAGTGGTGCGTACGAGATCTGATTGTTGAAATTAATTTCTCTGGTTCGGTTGTCGCAAAGATAAAAATTACGTGTGGTGGTGGTTCTTCGACAACTTTTAATAAGGCATTGGCAGCACCGGGTCCAAGTTGGTGCGCTTCATCAATAATATAAATTTTGTATTTGGAATTAACTGGTGCAAAGAATGCTTTGTCACGCAAATCGCGCGCATCATCAACTAATCCATGTGTCGCGGCATCTAATTCAATTACATCCAATGAACCTGGACCGTTCGCAACTAAATCCTTACAAGATTGGCATTGGCCGCACGGAGTTGGTGTTGGACCTTTTTCGCAATTGAGACTGCGCGCCATAATTCGAGCGCTCGAAGTTTTTCCGCAACCGCGTGGGCCACTAAATAAATAAGCATGATGAATCCGATTGTTTTGCAACGCATTCATTAACGGTTCGGTTACTTGATCTTGACCAATTACATCTGCGAAAACTGAGGGACGATATTTGCGATACAACGCAAGTGACATTATAATCTCCTCAATTTATTTAGGATCCCCCGCACACCCGCCAGAGCACACCTACCCTTGCTGCATTCCTGCCCTGGGGGAGTTCAGTACGAGTAACGTCGCACGGAGGATCTGGAGTGAATCATAGTTATTGCGCCGATAGGGTTTGCTCTTCGGGAGGATTCGCATAGCGGCCGAGTGCGCACGCTTGGAAAGCGTGTCTAGGGACACCTATCGAGGGTTCAAATCCCTAATCCTCCGCCCTTCAACACTTTCCGCGGAACTACTCACCAATAAATGGTGTTCCGTGGTTCGGACACCTCCGCCATTCAACACTTTCCGCGGAACTAATCACTAATAAATTGTGTTCCGTAGTTCGGACTAACTAGTTTTTAGCCGTTTAGCGCAGCAACATCAGTTGAGTAGGACTTTTGCCAAGCTAAGAATGCAGAATTAGCCTTCACTGCGACTTGGCCAGCTTTACCAATGGCTTTTGCATCATTTTTATTGATTGCTGCCTTTAATGCAGTAATTGCCTTTTCATATAACCCCATGGCAGAAACTAGCATTGGCCCAGATTTAGAAAATCCTGGTGATGCCTTTAGCGATTTCAATTTTTTAATTGTTGCCAAAAACTTATCCGAAGACTTTGAAGCTTTAACTTTATATTCTTTGAATTTGCTTCCAGCTGCAAGAGTTGGGGCGCTACCAACTACTGCTGCCCAATCCGCCGCATCTGTAGAAAAAGTTTGGACTGTTTGGCTCACTTGTGTTGAATAATCAACATCCGCTTGAGTTGCTGCAGCGTTTGCGGAAATATTTGAAAAAATTAAGGCTCCGCTCAAAATTGCAGAAATTATGATTTTATTAATGGCCTTCATGTCCCTACCCCCATTGGTTATACGGAACCATAGACCCGGGCAATGAATTGTGGAAGATGGTTCGAGGTTAGTTTTTATATTTATCTTGAATTTAGGCTTAGAATTGGTTTGTATCTAGGAGAGTAATTGGCCAAGTCTTGGACTGATGGTGCTGCGGCGCCGGTGGTACTTCAGGATCACACACACCTTAAAGATGCTTTGGGCTATCGAATTAAACGAAAGCTTCTTGGAAATCCACTAAACCGCCACACGTTAAGTCATCAGCGATTGAAAAAACGCTTCGCGCTTGGAATTCTCTCAAGCGACTGCATCTCTTCTTCGGCATACGGCTCGGAACAAATTTTAAT
>JBEGQQ010000020.1:0-14790 GCA_041180925.1 Actinomycetota bacterium | reverse complement strand
CTGCCAAAAGCCAAGCGAATGGTGGTAACGGTTACTGGCCATGGACTGAAAGATGTTCAGTGGGCGCTGGAAAGTGCCGCGGATCCAATCGTGGTGCCAGTTAATGCAAAAATCGCAGCCGAGAAATTAGGCTTGGCATAAATGTCACGATTAACTTTTCGCGCTAGCGCCTATGAAGTTCAAGTTCCAGCATCAACGGCAAATATTGGACCAGGATTTGATGCATTCGGAATGGCCCTAGAGCTGCGCGATCGATATATCGCGCAAGTATTAGATGAAAAAACTTTAGATGTTGATGTTGCTGGCGAAGGCGCCGATGAAGTTCCGCGCGATCATAAAAATTTAGTCGTGAAAGCGATGTACCAAGGATTTGATTTTTTAGGTGGCAAACCAGCTGGCATTGCACTTCGCTGTTTAAATAACATCCCACACAATCGTGGCCTTGGTTCATCGGCCACCGCAATTGTTGGTGGCTTGGCTTTAGCTCGAGCTTTAGTTGTTGGCGCCGCTGACCGCATGACCGATGAAGATCTTTTAACAATTGCTACAGAAATGGAAGGCCATCCAGATAACGTTTCAGCTTCGATTTATGGCGGCGCAACATTTGCTTGGCAAGGTAATGAATTTGCG
The DNA here is from genome assembly GCA_041180925.1 of Actinomycetota bacterium. Lineage (GTDB taxonomy): Bacteria > Actinomycetota > Actinomycetes > Nanopelagicales > Nanopelagicaceae > ZLKRG08. Next base: position 14,160 of record JBEGQQ010000020.1, on the reverse strand, counting down.
GAATGCATCAAACTGCCGATTTCAAATCGAATTAGCGCCGTTGCATTTATTCCAGAAAGTGAATTACCAACCAGCAAAGCACGTAAAATGTTGCCAGATTCAATTCCCCATGTAGATGCGGTTCAAAACTCAATTAGAACTGCCATGTTGACCCAAGCATTAACAACTCGACCTGATTTATTATTACAAGCAACCGAAGATTTTCTTCATCAAAATTATCGCGAAAGTGCAATGCCAAAATCTTTGGCATTGATGAACAAATTGCGCGCTGCTGGAGTTCCGGCATTTATCAGTGGTGCTGGACCTGCCGTATTAGCCCTTCGACTTGATGCAAATATTGATAATGAAAATGAACTTACCGATTTAGCTCGGGTAGCAGGTGGTGGCTTTAAAGTTGAGCAAATTGAGATTGCTCAGACTGGCTTCCAAGTAGCCACGATTTAGCCTTGAAATTCACTAGTTTTTTTGGATTTTGCAGGCTTCTTGGCAATCTGATAGCCTTCTCATATCTGAAACGGCGATCGCCGAGATTCAAATCAGATAATCACAAATTTCCAAGATAATCAGTTTATTTTGGATGAATCAAACAAATAGAAACAATCAGAAGCCAAATAGAAACCAAATAGAAACCAAATAGGAAAAACCTTAAACAATGAGTGAAGATACAAAAGTTCGTTCACAGAGCCCAGAACTTGAATCAATGTTGCTTCCGCAGCTACAAGCAGTGGCCTCCCAACTAGGTATCGAAGGCGCCGCCAAAATGAAGAAGGCCGCGCTAGTTACTGCGATTTCAGAATTACAAGCCCAAAACCGCGAATCGGCAAAAGCTGAACGTGAAGCAGCGCGTGCAGAACGTGATGCACGTCGAGCCGAACGCCGTGGCGATCGAAGTGATCGAAACGAACGTAATGATGGCGGCGATGACAACGATCGAAGTGATCGAAGTGATCGAGGCGACCGTAACGATGGTGGCGAAAACGATCGTTTCCGCGGTCGTAATCGTGATCGCAACCGCGACCGCAATCGCGAAATTGAAATTCGCGAAGATGATGTTTTGTTACCAGTAAGCGGTTTATTAGATATTTTGGAAAATTTTGCATTCATTCGTACTGGTGGATATTTGCCAACACCTAATGACGTTTATGTTTCTCTGCAGCTGGTTCGCAAGAACCATCTCCGTAAGGGCGATGTTGTTACAGGCGTTGTACGCCAACCTCGTGATGGCGAACGCCGCGAAAAATTTAATGCATTAGTTCGCGTTGATTCAGTTAATGGCGTTTCGCCTGAAGAATCACGTGATCGGATTGAATTTTCGAAATTAGTTCCGCTATATCCGCAAGAGCGGTTACGCCTTGAAACTCAACCAAATATTTTGACAACCCGAGTTATCGATTTAATTGCACCAATTGGAAAAGGGCAACGCGGTCTAATTGTTTCGCCGCCAAAAGCCGGTAAAACTATGGTGCTGCAGTCAATTGCAAATGCCATTACTGAAAACAATCCAGAGTGCCATTTGATGGTGGTTCTAGTTGACGAACGCCCAGAAGAAGTTACTGACATGCAACGATCAGTTAAAGGTGAAGTTATTGCCTCTACTTTTGATCGCCCGGCCGATGACCACACCACGGTTGCTGAATTAGCAATTGAACGTGCAAAGCGTTTAGTAGAAATGGGTCATGATGTAGTCGTGCTCCTAGATTCAATTACTCGCTTGGGTCGCGCGTACAACATTGCAGCACCTGCATCTGGTCGAATTCTTTCTGGTGGCGTTGATTCGGCAGCGCTTTATCCGCCAAAGAAGTTCTTCGGCGCAGCCCGTAATATTGAAGATGGCGGATCACTAACAATTTTGGCAACTGCGCTAGTTGAAACAGGTTCTCGAATGGACGAAGTTATCTTCGAAGAATTTAAAGGAACTGGAAATATGGAACTTAAGCTTGATCGCAAAATTGCTGATAAACGAATTTTCCCAGCTGTTGATGTGGATGGTTCCGGAACTCGTAAAGAAGAAATTCTCATGGGTAAAGAAGAGCTCAATATTGTTTGGAAATTACGTCGCGTGCTACATGCACTTGAACCGCAACAAGCTCTTGAATTGTTATTAGAAAAGATGAAGGGCACAAAGTCCAACGTTGAATTCTTAATGCAAATCCAGAAGACAACGGTTGGTCCAGATTCTGAAAATGGCGGCGGAGCTACAAACGGAGGATCTCGCGAGGATTAAGCCTGAGTTTGCCCAAAGGCAAGCCAACAAAGTAACCTTCGATCGTTCGTTTCTGGTTCACCAGTGAAATATCTGGATCCAGAACAAGAGAAAGAGTAAAAATGAAGCCAGAGATTCATCCAGAGTATGTAGCAACCAAGGTGACTTGTGGTTGCGGCGAAACTTTTGAAACTCGCTCAACTGTTCCGAGCGGTTCAATTTATGTAGAAGTTTGTTCTGTTTGCCATCCGTTCTACACGGGTAAGCAAAGAATTCTTGACACCGGCGGACGGGTTGCGAAATTCGAAGAACGTTTCGGTAAGAAAAAGTAGCTTTTTAAAAAGACCGCGCCGCAAACTTTGCGAAAAAGTTTGATGGCCGCGGTCTTTTGCTTTTCCGTAGTTTTTGCGTAGCGAAAATTAGAAATTAAATAATTGACAGAAGGGAGGCGATCAAATGAGTGAGAAATTTGCGAAAGCGCTTGAATTATTAAACGAATATGCCGATTTGGAAAAACAGATGGCAGACCCGAGCATTCACGCTGATGCGGGCAAAGCTCGCCAACTTGGTCGCCGCTATGCTCAATTAGGGCCGGTAGTTGCTGGATATCGCGCATGGAAAAAATCGGAAGATGATCTAGCGGCAGCGAAAGAATTGGCTGAAACCGAACCTGAATTTGCAACGGAAATCCCAGCTCTGGAAAGTGCGAATTCTGAAGCAGCTGAAAAATTGGAAGAGCTCTTATTGCCGCGAGATCCAAATGATGATCGAGATGTAATTCTTGAAATTAAGGCTGGTGCCGGCGGCGATGAATCTGCGTTATTTGCTGGCGATTTACTACGCATGTATTTACGTTACGCCGAAAAACAAGGTTGGAAAACAGAAATTATTGATGCCACCGAAAGTGATTTGGGTGGATATAAAGATATCTCGGTAGCCGTTAAATCAAAGGGAAATCCAGAGCCTGGAAAATCGCCATACGCTAAATTGAAATTTGAAGGCGGTGTGCATCGAGTACAACGCGTTCCAGAAACTGAAAGTCAAGGGCGAATTCACACCTCTGCGGCAGGAGTTTTAGTTCTGCCAGAAGCGGAAGAAGTAGAAGTTGAAATTAATATGAATGAACTTCGAATTGATGTTTACCGCTCTTCTGGTCCCGGTGGACAAAGCGTTAACACCACCGATTCAGCAGTACGAATCACGCACATCCCGACAGGCATTGTGGTTTCGTGTCAAAACGAAAAGAGCCAATTACAAAACAAGGAATCGGCACTTCGAATTTTACGCGCCCGATTACTTGCAGCCGCACAAGAAGCTCAAGAAGCCGCAGCTGCAGCGGAACGTAAAAGCCAGGTACGCACCGTCGACCGCTCCGAAAGAATTCGCACTTACAACTTCCCTGAAAATCGAATTAGCGATCACCGGGTAAATTACAAAGCGAATAATTTAGATGCCGTTTTAAATGGTGAATTAGACCCGGTAATTCAATCGTTATTAGATGCCGATAAGGCTGCAAAACTTTCAGCGCAATGATAAAGCAATTGTTGGCCGAAGCTAAATCAAAATTGGCGGCGGCAGAAATAGATGAAATTGACGCAGAAATATTGTTAGCAAGTCAATTGGGTTTGACCAGAATGGATTTACATAATCCATTAAAAGTGGAGACAGCACTAAAAACGATTGAGCTAGAACAGCTAAGGGATTTGTTTCAATCAGATATAAATCGAAGAATTTCTAGCGAACCAGTCCAATACATTACGGGCGTTTCTTACTTTAGAAATTTGGAATTAGCAGTTGGCCCGGGCGTTTTGATTCCACGGCCAGAAACTGAAGGCCTAGTTTCATATGTTTTAAATATTTTAAAGGAGTTTGAAAACAAGAGTGGTGAAATTAGTGTGGTTGATTTAGGGTCGGGCAGCGGTGCAATTGCGCTGGCAATCGCTACAGAAAATCCAAACACTCGAGTTATCGCGGTGGAAAATAGCGTTGAAGCGCTTCCATGGCTCAAGGAAAATATTGCCAAATATGTGCCTGATTTACGATTAGTCGAAAGCGATGTGTCTATGGCACTTGCTGGAATCAAATGCGATGTTGTTGTAACCAATCCGCCCTATGTTCCGAACTCAATTAATTTGCCATTAAATGTATTAAATCACGAGCCGAAGGTAGCTATTTTTGGCGGTGAAACCGGCTTGGAAATTCCAGCTGTATTCATTAACGCAGCAACGCGGCTCTTGAAACCCGGTGGGCTACTAGTTATTGAGCATGCCGAGGAACACGGGGAAGCAATGGCCGAAATTTTAAGCGTAGATTTTGCGCAGATTGAACTTCACTACGATTTGAATCAAAGACCAAGATTCACAAGTGCAAGGCGGAAAAAATAATGGCAACAATGATTGATTTGAAAAAAGGAGAATTGTCACGCCATGTAACCAAAGCTTTAAAAGCGCTTAGTGATGGTTACTTTATCGCCCTGCCAGCCGAACATGGTTATGTCTTTGTAGTGGATGCCTTTAATCGAGATGGCGTTCGGGCAATGCAAGTTTTGCGTGGCGCGGAAGATGGTGTGACTGCCCAAGTAGCGATCAAGAATATTAAAACAGCACAGGGAATTTGTCGCGAACTTTCTCCGATGGCAATCAAGTTAGCTGGGAAAAACTGGCCAGGATTATTAACTTTAGTAGTTAAACCAAATCGGCAACTTGCTTGGGATTTGGGTGATAACGGTTATTTAGATGAAATAGCGATTAGATCGCCGAAAGCTAAATTCTTTAAAGCGATTTTAGGTAAGAGCGGGCCGTTGGCATTTGTCTCGGTCGCCGCAAGCGGTCAAGCTCCAATTTTGGACCCGAAATTAATTTCGAAATCGGGTGACGAGCCGGCGATTATTTTCTCAAATGGGAAATTACGCAAAGGACCGCAATCAACTGTGGTTCGTGCCATCGGCGGCCAAATCGAATTAATGCGTCAAGGCGCAGTTAACATCTAGACTAAGGACATGGCTAACGATCGCGAAATTGCTCGAGCATATGGACCGGATTACCAATTATTAGAAGAGCAAGACCCAGAAATTGCGAGCATTTTGCGTGCTGAAGTTAAGCGGCAACAAAGCGATGTTCAATTAATTGCGAGTGAAAATTTCACTTCCCGTGCTGTTCTTGCAGCTTTGGGTACCGTGCTTTCGAATAAATACGCCGAGGGTTATCCGGGAAAACGTTATTACGGTGGCTGTGAAGTTGTAGATCGGGCCGAAATTATTGCGATTGAACGGGCAAAACAATTGTTTGGTGCCGAACATGCGAACGTTCAACCACATTCTGGTGCCAGCGCAAATATTGCAGTCTACGCAGCGTTTACTAAACCTGGTGACACGGTCTTGGCAATGTCGTTACCACACGGTGGCCACCTAACTCATGGTTCAAAAGTAAATTTTTCTGGAAAATGGTTTAACGTAGAGTCGTATGGTGTTCGAAAAGATAACGAACTAATTGATTATGACGAACTCCGCGATTTAGCTAAAAAACATAAGCCGAAGATGATTTGCTCCGGCGCTACTGCTTATCCAAGCTTGATTGATTTTGAAAAAATTCGTCAAATTTGCGACGAAGTAGGTGCAATTATGTGGGTTGATGCCGCGCACTTTATTGGTTTGGTGGCAGGTAAAGCGATTCCATCGCCAGTGCCATTTGCTGATGTGGTTTCATTTACAACTCACAAAGTTTTACGCGGCCCACGCGGCGGAATGATTCTTTCTAAAGCAGAACACGCGGCTGCAATTGATAAAGCGATCTTTCCGGGCATGCAGGGCGGGCCAATCATGTCTGCTGTTGCCGCTAAAGCTGTTGCGTTACACGAATGCCAACAAGCCTCGTACCAAAAGTACGCAAAAGAAGTAGTAATAAATGCGAAAGCGCTCGCAGCAGCGCTTGAAGCCGAAGGCATGCGGGCAGTTTCAGGTGGAACTGAAACCCATTTAGCTCTGATTGATATTCGCGCAACTGGCGTCAATGGAAAAGTTGCCGACGAAAGATGCGGAGCTGCCGGAATTGTTTTAAATAAGAATGCAATTCCATACGATCCAGAAACACCTGCGGTAACAAGTGGGATTCGGGTCGGAACTCCAGCAACTACAACGCAAGGCATGGGTACAGAAGAAATGAAACAGATCGCAGGATTAATTGCCCGCGCAATCAAGAGCGATAATGAATCCGAACATCAGAAAATAAAATCTGAAGTTCATGCGCTAACCGCTAAGTTCCCAATCTACTCATAACCTTTAAATGCGAGAGTACTTACTAACAATTCTGCTTTCAGCTGCAATTTGTTATTTGGTAACCCCATTTATCAAACGCGCAGCCGAAAAATTTGGCGCAGTGGCTGAAATTAGAGATCGAGATATTCATATCAAGCCAACGCCGCGTTGGGGTGGGGTAGCAATGTGGATTGCTATTTCATTTACATTTGTGATCGTAAGCAATTTGCCCCTAGTTGGACAATCATTCGGTCGTGAAGCTCAAGGAATTTTTTTAGCAGCAACATTTATCACCTTACTTGGATTATTAGATGATCGTTTTCAGCTTGATGCAATTACCAAACTTGCGGGGCAGGCGCTTGCTGCTGGAATTTTGTTGCTCTACGGAATTCAAGTTCTATGGCTGCCAATCAACGGATTAATTTTTCTACCGCCAAGCATTGGCCAATTAGTTACTGTATTACTGGTCTTAATTGTGATTAATGCTGTTAATTTTATCGATGGCTTAGATGGGTTAGCCAGTGGTGTGGTGGCTATTGCTGGATTTGCCTTCTTCGTTTTCGCTTACGTTTTGGCAGTTGTTTATGGATTTGATCGCGCTGGTGCGCCGTCAACAATCACAGCGGTAATGATTGGTGCTTGTTTAGGTTTCTTGCCGCACAATGTTCATCCGGCAAAAATTTTCATGGGCGACTCCGGTTCAATGTTGCTCGGGCTCTTGTTGGCAACTGCTGCAATAACCTTAACCGGACAGGTAGATCCAAATGCAATTTCGGATCAAAAATTAGGACCAACATTTTTACCGTTGCTACTACCTTTCGCCGTTTTGGCGATTCCGCTAGCTGATTTACTTCTTGCAATAGTTAGAAGATTGCGCGCTGGTAAATCACCATTTGCACCAGATAAAGAACATCTACATCACAGAGTGATGGCAGCTGGAAATTCGCAAATTCGAAGTGCAACTATTTTGTATATCTGGACAGCTGCAATAGCTTTCCCAGTAACAATTTGGGCCTTTGCACCGTTGTGGGTGGCGACGTTAGCCGGATTGGTACTTGCCAGCATCGGAATGTTTATTTTCAAAAGTGGAAGGAGGAGAAGTGAAGCCAAAATCAACTGAAGATTTAATGTTGCGCGGCGCTCTGATTCCAACCTTAATAGTCGGGCTAATTTCTCTGGGTGTTTTTACTTGGCGGAATGGAAGTAGTGGATTACTCGGAGCCCTTTTTGCCGAAGTTGTAGTAATTCTTTTTTTTGTCGTACATATTTTAATTTCAACCGTATCTAGAAATTTAGATCCAATGGCGACAATGGCGCTGGCTATGTTCTCCTATTTTGCAAAGGTTTTACTCATGGGTGCAGCGCTTTTTGCAATTTCGAAATTCACTAACCCCGAAACAATTAATCGAACCGCCTTCGGAATTAGCGCAATTGCGCTCACTTTCGCTTGGTTAGGTGGCGAAATTCGCGCCTACTTTAAATTGCGAGTAACTTTAGATCTTCCAAAATAGGAGAATCCAAAATGCGAAATGAAGAGAATGCGCTCTGGTCAATTTTTGGTTACTTGCTTTCTGGACTACTTTTTTGGGGCGGCGCGGGTTGGCTAGCTGATCACTTTCTCCACACCACCTACCTACGCCTCGTTGGTCTGTTGGTCGGAATGGGGGCCGCGCTTTATTTGGTCTGGCTCCGCTTCGGTCGAGACTGACCAATTTCACATATTTCACACATAGTTCACTTCGCCTCCCACACTCTTTCGATTTCTCAATAAGCGGGCCTGCCTAATAGGGTTGCCCTGCTTCCCCAAAAGCAAATAAATCGAATTTTTTGGAGATTTTGTGCGTCTATTTCTAGAAGGTGGCGAAGGGTACGTCCCACCAAGCACGAAAGATTTCGACCTTCCACCAATTATTGAAGGTAATCCTTTTACTACCAAACCAATTTTGATGGTTTTCTTATCAGTAATTTTGATTTCAGTTTTCTTTATCTTAGCTTCTAGAAAAGCATCAGTGGTCCCAAGCAAATTGCAGTTTGCTGGTGAATCAATCTACAACTTTGTTCGCAGGGACTTGGGCGAAGAAATCATTGGCCATGATTTCGTTAAATATGTTCCATATTTATTTACACTTTTCATCTTTGTTTTAGTAAATAATCTTTTCGGCATTGTGCCGCTGTTGCAATTCCCGACAATGTCGCACGTTGCTTTTCCATATGTTTTAGCTTTGTTTACTTATGGCATCTTCCATTGGATTGGTTTTAGAAAACATGGTGTCGTTAAATACCTAAAAGACATTATGTTCATGCCGGGAGTTCCAAAATTTGCCTACATTTTGCTTACTCCAATTGAAATTGCTACCTATTTCATAACCCGGCCATTGACCCTTGCGCTGCGTTTATTTGCAAATATGTTTGCCGGCCATTTGTTGTTGCTAGTTTTTATTTTGGGCGGTGAGCACCTGTTGCAAGGTGTAATTGGCCTGAAGTTAGTTTCACCATTCGCATTCGCGATGGGAATCGTTATGACATTTTTCGAATTTATGGTCCAATGTTTGCAGGCGTACATCATTACTCTGCTTTCAGCGCTTTACATCGCCGGTGCACTTGCCGACGAGCACTAAGAAATAAAACTCAAAGAGAAAAAGAATAGAAAGAAGGAAAGAACATGGAAGGCACACTCAACCTGGTCGGTTATGGCCTATCTGCAATCGGTCCAGCAATTGCAACTGGAATGATCTTCGCGGCTTACATCAGCGGCGTAGCTCGTCAACCAGAAGCGCGTAGCGTTCTACAGCCAATCGCATTCCTTGGATTCGCGCTTGCTGAAGCTCTTGCGCTATTCGGCTTGGTTCTTGCATTTATTTTGTAATCGGCTACCGAACAACAAAAGATTTAATTAAATAACTAAAAGGAAACCACAATGCAGAGATTATTCAGGGCTGCGGAGCAAGCTAACCCGCTGATTCCGCATACCGCCGAATTGATCGTGGGTTTTATTGCGTTCAGTATTCTCTTTTTTGTGTTACGCAAATTTGTAACACCAATGTTTGAGAAGGCTTTCGCTGAAAGAACCGAAGCAATTAAAGGTGGCATTGAGCGCGCAGAAAAAGCACAGATGGAAGCGCAACGTGCTTTAACTCAATACAACGAGCAACTCTCACGCGCACGCGAAGAAGCACAGACTCTTCGCGAAGAGGCAAGAGTTCAAGCAGCACAAATTTCCGATGAAATTCGTGCCAAAGCTCAGGAAGAGGCAGCTCGCATCATTGCAACCGCACATTCATCCATTGAAGCCGAACGTCAACAAGCGATTACTTCACTTCGAAATGAAGTCGGAACACTTGCTGTAGAGCTCGCCTCCAAGATAGTTGGAGAAGCGTTAGACGACCAGGCACGGCAATCACGAATCGTTGAACGATTCATGGCGGATTTGGAGAAGTAATGACAATTCACTTGGGAGGTAGCAGCCGTCAGTCATTAACTGTCGGTCGCGCTGCCCTTGATAAAACAATTAGTGGTTCAACTGCTGATGTTTTATCCAAGCTCTCCCAAGATTTATTTGTTGTGGTTAACGGACTCGGAACATCAATTTCGTTACGACGTGCGGTAACTGATCCGGCTCGAAATGAAACTGATAAGGGTGCGCTTTTCAAAGAAATCTTTGGAAATAAAATTTCGCAAAACGCACTCGAATTAGCAACTTCGTTAGCAACAAATCGTTGGTCGAAGCCAAGCGATCTTTTAGTTGCGCTTGAACAGATCGCGATCGAAACCGAAGCAGGTGCCGCGAACGCTCGTGGCGAACTCGACAAATTAGAAGATGAAGTTTTTTCATTCACTCGTTCATTAGCTAACAATCAAGAACTACGAAATGCATTGGCGGGCAACCCAGATGCGGTTAAAGAGAAAGTCGCATTGGTAAACCAAATATTGGCTAGCGCCACCAGCGGCACCAAGGCGTTAATCGCTCAAATTGTCAACGGCCTATACGGTCGAAGCATTGAAAGTGCGCTCGCTGATTTAGCAACTGCAACTGCAGCTCGCCGCAATTTGGTTATTGCCCAAGTTCGTAGTGCAGTGGCTTTAACAGATGAACAAAAGAAAAAATTGTCTGCTGCTTTGTCTAAGGAAATTGGACAAAACATCCGGGTAAATGTTGAAACCGATCCAAAAATCTTGGGTGGCGTTTCAATTCGTTTTAGAGATGAATTGATTGACGGAACCATCGTCAGTCGAATGGCCGAAGCTAACCTCGCGTTAGCTAAATAGTTAGATTAACTAGGAGGAATAAAATGGCGGAACTCACGATCCGACCAGAGGAAATTCGCGATGCACTAGCGAATTTCGTAAAGTCATACCAACCAGCGGGTTCTGGTCGCGAAGAGATCGGAATTGTCACGCTAGCGGGCGATGGAATTGCGCGCGTTGAAGGTCTACCTTCAACAATGACCAACGAGTTATTACGTTTTGAAAACGGAACCCTTGGCTTGGCGCTTAACCTCGACGTTCGTGAAATCGGTGTGGTTATCCTCGGCGCATTTACCGGAATTGAAGAAGGCACAAAGGTTTATCGGACTGGCGAAATTCTTTCAGTGCCAGTCGGTGATGGCTTTTTAGGTCGCGTTGTTGATGCACTTGGCCGACCAATTGATGGCAAAGGTGAGATTAAAGCTGAAGCAACTCGCGCCCTCGAATTACAGGCACCAACCGTTGTTCAGCGCCAACCAGTTAAAGAACCATTACAAACTGGAATAAAAGCGATTGACGCAATGACTGCAATCGGCCGCGGTCAGCGTCAGTTAATCATCGGCGATCGCCAAACTGGTAAGACCGCAGTTGCAGTTGACACCATTATTAATCAGTTAGAAAACTGGAAATCAGGCGACAAGAAGAAACGCGTAAAGTGCATTTACGTAGCGATTGGCCAGAAGGGCTCAACTGTTGCTTCAGTGCGTGCCGCGTTAGAAGAAGCTGGCGCAATGGAATACACAACTATTGTTTCCGCACCAGCTTCTGATCCAGCTGGATTTAAATACTTAGCGCCATACACCGGCTCGGCAATCGGTCAGCACTGGATGTACAACGGCGATCACGTCCTAATTGTTTTTGATGATTTATCAAAGCAGGCAGAGGCATATCGTTCAGTTTCCTTGTTACTTCGCCGTCCACCAGGCCGCGAAGCTTATCCAGGCGATGTTTTCTATTTACATTCACGTTTGCTAGAACGTTGCGCAAAACTTTCTGACGAATTGGGTGGCGGTTCTATGACCGGTTTACCAATTATTGAAACGAAAGGTAATGACGTTTCGGCATTTATTCCGACCAACGTAATTTCAATTACTGACGGACAGTGCTTCTTGGAAACAGATTTATTTAACTCTGGCGTACGTCCAGCGATTAACGTAGGTATCTCAGTTTCACGTGTTGGTGGCTCAGCACAGACCAAAGCGATGAAGAAGATTGCCGGACGCCTTCGTCTAGATTTGGCGCAGTTCCGTGAGTTAGAAGCATTCGCCGCTTTTGGTTCTGATCTTGATGCCGCATCAAAAGCGCAATTAGAGCGCGGTGCGCGCATGGTTGAACTTTTGAAGCAAGGCCAGTACTCACCATTTAGCTTAGAGCGCGAAGTTGTTTCAATTTGGGCAGGTACAACTGGAAAATTAGATTCAGTTGCAGTGGCCGACATCCGTCGTTTCGAAGCTGAACTTCTTGATTTCATTAATCGCGAACGTAAAGAAATCTTTACCGTAATTTCCGAAACCAAGGAACTTACCGATGACACTGTTTCCAAACTTGAAAAAGCAGTTGAAGATTTCAAGAAGCAGTTCCGACCATCAGTAGCACCGCAAGTGAACGAAAAGGAAGCGGAAGCACTTGATGAGGTTGATCAAGAAACAATCACTCGACAGGTCCCTACAAGGAAGTAATTAATCATGGGTGCACAGTTACGTATTTATCGCCGCCGAATTCGTTCGGTTAAGGCGACGAAGAAGATCACGAAAGCGATGGAGCTAATTTCAGCCTCACGCATCGTGAAAGCGCAGCAACGCGTTGCGGCTTCTTCGCCATACGCATCTGAGTTAACAAAAGCAGTTACAGCAGTAGCCTCGTTTTCAAATACTGCGCACCCACTTACTTCCGAAAGTTCTAACCCAAAGCGAGCAGCGGTTTTGATTATTACTGCCGATCGCGGAATGGCTGGCGCGTATTCAAACGCAGCCATTAAAGAGGGCGATCAGTTGGCTTCGTTATTAAAAGAGCGCGGACTATCCGTTGAAAATTATTTGGTCGGTCGAAAAGCCGTCAATTACTACCGATTCCGCAATCGCGCAATTGCTGGATCTTGGACTGGTTTTTCCGACAACCCAGCTTATATTCATGCAAAAGAAATTAGCGATGCACTAATTGATGCTTTCTTAAAAGATGCCCAAACAGATCCAACTGGAGTCGATGAATTGCATATCGTTTACACCGAATTTAAATCGATGCTGACGCAGATTCCAGATGCTCGCCGAATGTTGCCGCTTGAAGTTGTTGAAACTGAAGTTAAAGCGGGATTGCTTCCAGCATATGAATTTGAACCAAATGCGGCGCAAGTTTTAGACTCATTGTTGCCGCGATACATCGAAGCCCGCGTGTTTAATGCGCTATTGCAATCTGCGGCTTCGGAACACGCAGCTCGACGTCGAGCAATGAAATCTGCAACAGATAATGCAGATGAATTAATTAAGAGTTTGACCCGACTTGCAAACGCTGCACGTCAGGCCGAAATTACGCAAGAAATCAGTGAAATCGTCGGCGGTGCGGACGCACTCGCCTCAAGCAATGCAGGGAGCGAATGATGTCTACACAGACAGCAATCAAAGGGCGGGTAGCTCGAGTAATCGGACCAGTGGTGGATATCGAATTTCCATCTGATGCGATGCCAGCTATTTTCAACGCGCTAAACGTAGAAGTGACACTTGGTGGAACCAAGCGCACACTTACATTAGAAGTAGCGCAACACTTAGGTGACAACTTAGTGCGTGCAATTTCAATGCAACCAACTGACGGAATGGTTCGTGGTTCTGAAGTTAGCGACACCGGGGCACCAATTTCAGTACCAGTTGGCGATGTAACTAAGGGTCACGTATTTAACGCACTTGGCGAATCACTTGATGTTCCGACGTCATCATTGAACGTGCAAGAGCGCTGGCCAATTCATCGGGAGGCGCCAAACTTCGATCAACTTGAATCAAAGACAGAAATGTTTGAAACAGGTATCAAAGTTATCGATCTTTTAACGCCATATGTTCGTGGTGGAAAGATTGGTTTATTTGGCGGCGCCGGTGTTGGTAAAACAGTTTTGATCCAGGAAATGATTTACCGCGTAGCGGAAAATTTCGGTGGTGTATCGGTATTCGCAGGTGTTGGAGAACGTACCCGTGAAGGTAACGACTTATTCCTCGAAATGACCGAAACCGGTGTTATTAATAAAACAGCATTGGTCTTTGGTCAGATGGATGAGCCACCTGGAACTCGTCTTCGTGTTGCACTTTCAGCTTTGACCATGGCGGAATACTTCCGCGATGTTCAAAAGCAGGACGTGTTGTTATTTATTGACAACATCTTCCGCTTTACCCAAGCTGGTTCTGAGGTATCAACTCTGCTTGGCCGTATGCCATCTGCGGTGGGTTACCAACCAACCCTTGCTGATGAAATGGGTCAG
>JBEGQQ010000019.1:0-12189 GCA_041180925.1 Actinomycetota bacterium | reverse complement strand
CCGATTGATGCAAAAAATTTAAAGGATTTACAACGCGCTGTTAAAAAAGTTGGTGCCGATATTGGATTGGCTTTTGATGGTGATGCTGATCGCTGCTTTTTAATTGATGAAACTGGTGCGGCAGTAAATCCATCAGCGCTAACAGCTTTGATAGCGCATCGCGAATTGATGCGCAAACCAGGTTCGGCCATTATTTACAATTTAATTTCTTCTAAGTCTGTTCCAGAAATCGTTGCCGAAAATGGTGGAAAAGCTATCCGCAGCCGGGTTGGTCATTCCTTTATTAAAGCTTTGATGGCTGAAACTGGTGCGATATTTGGCGGCGAACATTCGGGCCATTTTTATTTTGCCGATTTCTGGCGCGCAGATTCCGGAATGCTAGCTGCATTACATGCAATTGCCGCTCTTGGAAATAGCGACAAGCCGTTATCAAAATTGTTAAAGCCTTATTCGAGATATGTTGCAAGCGGTGAAATAAATTCAACGGTCTCCGATGGAACAGCAATCATGAAAATGATTGAAGATGAATATGGCAACAAGCAGAAGTTGGGATTAGACCACCTCGATGGCTTAACCATTAGCGCCGAAAATTGGTGGTTCAATGTTCGTGCATCAAATACCGAGCCATTACTTAGGTTGAATGTTGAGGCTAAAACTCAAGCGCAAATGGCCAAGATTCGCGATGAGGTTTTGAAGCTAATCAACTCCTAGTAAACTAATGGCTTATCATCTAGAAGATACCTAAAGAGGGGTTCTCGAGTGTCATCAACAACAACAATTCCAAAGCATGACATCGCCGATGCATCACTTTCTGCATCAGGCAAGAAGCGAATCGAATGGGCGGAACGGAACATGCCAGTTCTGGCTCAAATCCGTCAGCGCTTTGAAAAAGAGAAACCATTTATCGGTATCAGAATCGCTGCATGTATGCACGTAACCACTGAAACTGCAAACTTAATGCGAGTCTTAAAAGCCGGCGGCGCCGAGATTGCACTCTGCGCTTCTAATCCGCTTTCAACTCAAGATGACACGGCTGCTGCGCTCGTACATGAATACGGAATTAGTGTTTTTGCAAAAAACGCAATCGATCGTGATGGTTACTACAAGCACATTAATTCAGCTCTAGATATTCAACCTCACCAAGTATTTGATGACGGTTGCGATTTAGTGAATACGTTGCACACAACAAGAAAAGAATTAATTCCAAACATTACTGGTGGCTGCGAAGAAACTACTACCGGCGTCATCAGATTAACCCAAATGGCAAAAGATGGTGCGTTGCAATTTCCAATGGTGGCCGTTAATGACACTGACACAAAGCATATGTTTGATAATCGTTACGGTACCGGCCAATCAACGTTAGATGCGCTATTTCGCGCAACAAATTTCTTGCTAGCTGGCCGAGTATTAGTGGTAGCCGGATTTGGTTACTGCGGCAAAGGCGTTGCCGAACGCGCACGTGGCTTAGGCGCTGATGTGATTGTTACTGAAATTGATCCAACGAAGGCACTTGATGCGATGATGCAAGGATTTCGGGTAATGCCAATGGATAAGGCCGCCCCAATCGGAGACGTATTCATTACGGTAACTGGAAATCGTGACGTGCTTCGCGAAGAGCATTTTGTAAAAATGAAGGATGGCGCAATTTTGGCTAACTCAGGGCACTTCGATATCGAAATCGATGTTGCTTGGTTGGAAAAGAATGCAATTCAAAAGAATGAAAAAATGCGCCACCAAACTGATGAATATGTATTGAAAAATGGAAATCGGATTCTGCTTCTCGCTGAAGGTCGATTAGTTAACCTCGGTGCCGCAGAAGGGCACCCAGCTTCGGTTATGGATTTATCATTTTCAGATCAGGCGCTCACAGCCGAATGGTTGGTAAAAGAGTCAAAGAATTTGAAACCGGGAGTACATAACGTCCCAGTTGAAATTGATAAAGATGTTGCGCGAATGAAACTCAAGAGCATGGGTGGTTCGGTTGACGTACTAACGCCAGCTCAAGAGCTTTACCTGAACTCTTGGGAACACGGTAGCTAATGCCGAAGGTTTTGGTCGTTGATGACGACCAGGACTTAGCAGAAATGCTTGGCATCGTCATTTCTGGTGCCGGGATGGATGTAGAAATAGTTAGCCGAGGCGACGAAGCCGTCAACGCTTTTCAGGAAAATAAACCCGATTTAGTACTACTTGATTTGATGTTGCCAGGGATTGATGGCATCGAAGTTTGCAAACAAATTCGTCAAGAATCTATGGTGCCAATTGTGATGCTGACTGCAAAAGGCGACAGCTACGACGTTGTAGCCGGATTGGAAGCTGGCGCAGATGACTACATAGTAAAACCGTTACCACATCCTTCCGAGTTAATTGCTCGCATCCGTACTCGTTTGCGCAGAATGACGCCAACAAATACCGGAGTTATTAATTTAGGTGATTTACAAGTTGATTTAGTTTCGCATGAAGTTTTACGGGATGGCAAAAAGATTTTATTAACTCGACTTGAATTCGAATTACTCGCTGCACTTTTAAAAGACCCTGGTCGGGTGTTTAGTCGTGATGCGCTGCTTAGTGAAGTTTGGGGATATCACCATTCAACTGATACGCGGTTAGTAAACGTACACGTACAAAGATTGCGGTCTAAAGTAGAACGCGATCCTGAAAATCCTGAATTAATTTTGACAGTTCGTGGAGTTGGATACCGAGCAGGTCGTCCTAATTAATTTGTGAATCGCCTTCGTAATTCATTAGCAACGCGCGTTGTTGTTTCAACGGTACTGCTCTCGCTAGCAGCATTTTGGCTGGCAGGGTCTGCTTTGTATAACAATCTCTCATCAGGTGTAAAACGGGTTAAAACAGAGTCAGCCGTATCAGAATTTAGAGCGACAAGTTTCGGCCTTCAATATGAATTCATTCTTTCCGATTCAAATTCTAAATCAATACAAAAGGCGATTGATGATGTGGTTAAAGCTGCGGCTTTAACTGGCGGGCAAGAAATCGCAATTGTTTCTAGCCCTGGGACGAAATTAAATAAAATTAATTTTTCCAAGCTAACTGATTTTGCAAATCTGAAACTTATTCCTAAAGATTTGCGAGCAAAGGTTCAGAAAAAAGTCGGCCCCAATTGGGCTTATTCAACAAATAATGACTACATCATTGTTGGTGAGAAAATAATTATTCCCACTGGTGGTAGATACGAATTATATGTTTTCTATTCTTTAGCCAATCAGCTTGCTACAAATTCATTAATTCTAAACGCATTATTATTGACTGGATTGGCACTTCTATTTTTAATTGCACTTACAACTTGGTTAGTTGTGCGCCAAGTTGTGTCACCGGTCCGCGAAGCGGCTCGAACTGCTGAGCGATTGACTGCGGGAGATCTCGGACAGCGGATGGAAGTTGAAGGCGAGGATGAAATCGCTCGCCTCGGTAGCGCTTTCAACGAAATGGCTGATTCACTACAAAGACAAATCACCAGATTAGAAAACTTGTCACGGGTTCAGCAACGGTTCGTTTCTGATGTTTCACACGAATTGCGTACACCATTAACTACAATTCGCCTCGCATCTGCCGTTATTGATGGCGCAAAAGAAAGTTTTGAGCCAACGGTAGCCCGCAGCGCCGAATTGTTGATGTTGCAATTGGATAGATTCGAGAGACTATTAGAGGATCTATTGGAAATTAGTAGGTTTGATGCAGAAGTCGCCGCACTTGAATCAGTTGATTTTGATATCGGCGCCCTAATAAAAACTAATGTTGAAGAGCTGCAATTTGCGGCCCGAGAATTAAATACCGAAATTCGCTTCGGCCAACCAATTGAACCAGTTATGGTTCGAGCGGATGTTCGACGAGTTTCTCGAATCTTGCGAAACTTATTAACTAATGCCATCGATCACGCAAACAACAAACCTGTAGAAGTTGCTCTTGCTTTTAATGACAATACAGTTGCAGTCAGCGTAAGAGATTTTGGCGAAGGTTTCGATAAAGAAGTTGCCCGCAGAATTTTCGATCGATTTTGGCGCGCCGATCCATCACGCTCACGAGTTCATGGTGGAACTGGCCTGGGACTTTCGATTAGTTTGGAAGATGCCAGATTGCATAATGGCGAATTAGAGGCCTACGCTGAATTGGGTAAGGGCGCACACTTTGTTTTAACGTTGCCACGTAGGGCTGGGGATGAGATCTCAGGGCGGTTAATTAAATTGCAGTATTAATTACTTCGTGCGTGATGGATTTTTAGAACTACTTTTTCCAAGTCGGTGCTTTGGCTGCAGAGAATTGGGACCCGAAATTTGTAATCAGTGTCGTAGTAATTGGAATCCTCACATATATATTCAAAAATTAGCGGGGCTTAAAATTTACTCAGCAATTGATTACAACGAAACCGCAAAATCAATTTTGCTGGGCGCAAAAGAAGGGTCAATTAAAACTGCTGATCATCTGATAGTCAGAGCGCTGCAACATTGTCTAGATCGAGCTCCTGGAATTTCAATTCGGGATCTAACATTTGTTCCAATTCCTTCAACAAAGAAAGCAGTTCGAAGACGGGGGCGGAACTTTCTATTAGAAATTACTGAAAGGTTTGCGCTGCCGTACCGAGCAAATGTGATAGAAGCCCTGGAAATAAATCGAAAAATATTTGATCAAACCAAGTTAGATGCAATAAATCGAAGGAAAAATTTGTTTAATGCTTATACATGTAAATTACCAAGTGATGAAATCAGAAATCTAAGCAATGTAATTTTGGTTGATGATTTAGTCACCACGGGAAGCACCATCAATGAAGCGCATCGCGCGCTTTCTGCCGCGGGTATTCATGTGACATGCGCGATTACCGCATGCGTAACAAAGCCTCTACGATAGGGGGCTGGATTTCGAGAGGGAGCTAGATGGTCGCCGTTTTAGATCGCATTCTGCGAGCTGGTGAAGGTAAGGCGCTCAAGAAACTTGCAAAACTAGCCGAGCAAACGAATTCTTTCGAAAATTCAATTTCCGCCTTAGATGACTCACAATTACAGGCAAAGACTCAAGAATTCAAAAATAAAATCTCAAATGGTGAATCGTTAGATGATTTATTGCCAGAAGCCTTTGCTGTAGTTCGCGAAGCTGCAAAACGAACACTTGGACAACGCCATTACGACGTACAAATAATGGGTGGTGCGGCGCTCCATCTTGGAAATATTGCCGAAATGCGAACCGGTGAAGGTAAGACTTTAGTTGCAACTTTGCCATCATATTTAAATGCTTTGAGTGGTAAGGGCGTACACGTAGTCACAGTTAATGATTACTTAGCCGAACGCGATAGCGAATGGATGGGTCGCGTCCATCGATTCCTAGGTTTGAAAGTCGGAGTCATTTTGGCTTCGATGACGCCGGCCGAACGGCGCGAGGCTTACGCTGCCGATATTACTTACGGAACAAATAACGAATTTGGTTTTGATTACTTACGTGACAACATGGCTTGGTCACTTGAAGATTGTGTGCAGCGTGGTCATAACTTTGCAGTTGTAGACGAAGTTGACTCGATTTTAATCGACGAAGCCCGAACTCCACTCATCATAAGCGGCTCAGCAGATAAACCAACTAAGTGGTACGTAGAGTTTGCCAACATTGCTGGAAAACTTGAACGCGATGTTCACTATGAAGTAGATGAAAAAAAGAAGACTTCTGGAATTTTAGAAGCCGGAATTACTAAAGTTGAAGAACTTTTAGGAATTGGAAATCTTTACGAATCCGCAAATACTCCGTTAATTAGCTATTTAAATAACTCGATTCGCGCCAAAGAACTCTTTAAGCGTGATCGCGATTATGTCGTAATGAATGGCGAATTGTTAATTGTTGACGAGCACACTGGCCGAATTCTCTCAGGGCGACGCTATAGCGAAGGACTCCACCAAGCCCTCGAAGCAAAAGAGCGGATCGAAATTCGCGATGAAAATCAGACTTTGGCAACAATCACGCTACAGAATTATTTCCGGCTATACACCCGCTTATCAGGAATGACTGGTACTGCGATGACTGAAGCATCTGAATTTCACCAGATCTATAAATTAGGTGTAATTCCAATCCCAACCAATCGTTCAATGATTCGAATTGATCAACCTGATTTAGTTTACAAAACCGAGGCTGGAAAATTTGCAGCCGTTGCTCAAGATATTGTCAATCGACATCGCAAAGGTCAACCAGTTTTGGTTGGAACGGTGAGCGTAGAAAAATCAGAAGAATTGTCAGCAGTTTTGAAAAAAAATGGCGTGCCACACGAAGTATTAAACGCCAAGCATCACGAACGAGAGGCTGCGATTGTCGCCCGCGCTGGTGTTAAGGGTGCAGTAACTGTTGCGACAAATATGGCAGGACGTGGAACCGACATAATGCTTGGTGGCAATCCAGAATTTATGGCTGATTTCGAAATTCAAAAACGTGGCATCTCGCCAGTAGATAATCCGACTGAGTACGAAGCAGCTTGGCCAGCTGAAATTGCAAAACAAAAAGCTGCAGTGGCTAGAGACCATGAGGAAGTTGTCGCACTGGGCGGACTTTATGTTTTAGGTACCGAGCGCCATGAATCTCGTCGCATTGATAATCAGTTGCGTGGCCGATCTGGTCGCCAGGGCGATCCAGGAGAATCACGTTTCTATCTTTCTTTACAAGATGATCTAATGCGCCGATTTAATTCCGGAATGGTCGAACGTGTTTTAAGCGCCGCCGGTTTACCAGAAGATATGCCAATTGAATCAAAGATGGTGAGCAATTCGATTAAGTCTGCTCAAACACAAGTTGAAGCCCAAAACTTTGAAATTCGAAAGAATGTTTTGAAATATGACGATGTTTTAAATCGCCAACGCGAAGTAATTTATGGCGAACGCCGCCTTGTTCTTGAAGGCGCTGACATCAGCGAACAAACTAAGCAATTCTTAATTGACACGTTAAGCGCATATATCGTTGCGGCGACCAATGAGGGATTCGGTGAAGATTGGGATTTAGATGCGCTTTGGGCTGCAATCCATTCGATTTATCCAATTTCATTTACGGTTACAGATTTGGAGCAGGAAGTTGGCTCACGAGGTGCGTTAGATACTGATTTCTTGATAGCCAAAGTAACTGAAGATGCGCTTTCAGCTTATGCCAAACGCGAAGAGTCTTTGGGTGCAAATGTAATGAGAGAGATGGAACGAAAAGTACTCCTTTCAGTTCTCGACCGAAAATGGCGCGAGCACCTCTATGAGATGGATTATTTGCAAGAGGGTATTGGGCTTCGTGCAATGGCACAGCGCGATCCGCTGGTTGAATATCAACGTGAGGGTTACGACATGTTCGCGGCAATGATGGAAGCCATCAAAGAAGAAATTGCCGGATTTGTATTTAATGTTGACGTCACAGTTGAAGAATCAACTCCGACTCCAACCCAAAAAGAATTGCGCTACACATCTGCAGATGAAACTGGTGTTCACACAACTGGTGATGTTTCAAGAAATTCACCTTGCCCTTGTGGTTCTGGCAAGAAATATAAGCGTTGCCACGGCGCCGCCTAAATCAATTTAAGTTCAGTACAGAGCCAGCGGCCATCCACACCTTCCAAACGAAATACGATTGATCTTAATCGCTCGTTAAATCGCACTGTTGCCGTTGCTTCGCACAACCCATCCAATGGTTCTCTAATATGTATTTTGCGCAATTTTCCAACTACTGATTGAGTTCTCACGCTCTTAACAAGTTCTTGATAAACCTTTGAATGACACCATCTTGCCATTTGATTTGGGGAACGCTTACCTGCCCATATTTCTAGAATTGACAGAATCAAAGTTCGATTCCAATCTGACAGAGCTGGCAATTCGTTTGCTGAGGTCGGAATTGGCGCAAAATCTGGATCAAACTCCTCACCATAAATTGAAGATATTTGGTACAGATACGGCTTTTGATTAAATGGTGGAAGATCACTTGGTCGAAAAATTTCGAGCATTGGATGATCCCAAAGCTCTTCTGTGGATGAAGCTGGCAATAAGTTAATTTTTCGTGCTGATAAAGTAGTCATATCGCAACCTTGCTTCTTTTAGCCCGCTGCTTCTTCCACCATTTGGCTATTTACAACTAATCCTTTGGTCGCAAGTTGTGGAAAGCAAAAATGAGAAATTTTTATAGGCTTTAGATTTTGCGCATGAAGCGAGCTGATTCAAAAACAATTATTGCCATCGTCTTAATCTTTGTCGGATTTTTATCAGCGGTTGTTTTGGCCCTGATTGCGAGCAATAAATCAAATTATTTGGTCGCAAGTAAACCGTTAGCGATTGGTCATATTGTTGAAAGTGGGGATTACCGAATTGAAAAAGCCTCATTATGGAGCGGAGCAAACCAATATTTAACGCCAGATATTTCCGTAATCGGAAGTACGGTGACTCAGTTTGTCTCTGAAAATGAATTACTTACAACCGAAATGTTTAGCAATCGAGATGAGAACCTAAATTACCGAACCGTACCACTTAGCGTCGCTGCAGCAGATTTGCCAATCAATTTGGCGCCCGGGCAAAGTGTTGATATCTATCAAGTTATTTCACCAAATGACTATGAAAAAGCGAAGGAATCTAAATTGGTTATTCCTAACATACGAGTCATATCAATTGACCGTAGGGGACAGAATTTAGGCAATGCAGCGCAACTGACTTTGGCTTGTCCAGAAAATCAAATTATTGAACTATTAAATTCGACCAGAATTGGAAGAATCGTTGTCATTGCAACTACCACCTAGCAATTATCGAATTGCCACAGCAATCACCAACCAAGAACTTGAAGCTAAAGTTGTGACAATGGCTCAGGCAAATAATTGGCAAATTATTAAACGGGCTGTTGATGTCGGTGACATTGATTTTTCGGAAATAAATTACCTATTTATCTCTTCCGATCAATCTCCGCCTAATTTCCGTGGCCAAACCATTGTGCTATCGGGTACCGAAACTAATGAAGAAATTTCCGAGTTAGTGACTCGACCGGTAGAAAATTTAAAAACGAATTTTACGCTCAACACAGGCACTGGGAAGAATTTAATTTTGCGTTCCATAAGTGGCGGCACTGGTTGTACGACTTTGGCGATTAATTTGGCATTTGAGTTGGCGGAGCTAGGTTCCCAAATCCATTTAGTTGATTTTGATGCCAATCCAGTATTAGCCCCGTATTTAGGTCTTAGAGATTTGATGAAAAACCCAGTCAAGTTACTCTCTAATTTGCAGGTTTCGCAAGCAAATTTCTCCGATTTAGATAACTATCGGAGGTTTGTTCAGGCTCAAATAGATCTAGGTCTCACAACAATTTTTGATGTTGGATCAAATTACAAGGATTTTATTTCCGGAACAAATATTTACCTTTCTAGGATTGATTTTTCCAATTACAGTAGAATTCAAAATCGGTTAAATCGTCGCGAGATTCCAGAAGGCTCATGGCTAATTTTGAATCAAAAATCTAACTCAATTCATCAGAAGAGATTAGAGGTTCAATTTCTTGAAATGTTGGAAAATTCAGCCTTCAAAATTGTGCGAACTTTGCCACTTGATCACAAAGCATTTGATGTCGCTCAAGAGTCAAACAGCGCGTTAATCGAATCGGCTAAGGGAAGTTCAATTCGACGTGCAATTAGGGATCTGGCACGGGAATTGATTAAGTAGAATCGCGTCATGCGCGCATATTTGGCAACGTCGCCAATGCAGATCAAGGACCTACTTTCATCCGGTTCGGCATTTTTTACTGAATATCTGACACCAGAACAATTTGAATTTCCGGAAGAAGTTGGCGAGGAAGAGCGCGAAAATTTAATCGCAGAGTTAGCTTCTGATGATTCTGATGAGTTAAACGGTGGAAAGGGTCGATTTGTTCTCGCTGTCGATTTAAGAGCCGAACAACTAAATTCCGAAAAATTAGAGATTGATTCGCAGCAGATTGCTGCGCTTCTCGTTGGAGATGAACTAGCTTGGTTTGCACCTGAAGAAATTGAATATGAAATTGAAAATTGGTTAAAAGTCTGATGGCCAAGATTTCTGATCTAATTTCAGGTCGTTCAACATTATCGACACCACAAATTGAGTGGTTGGAAAAATTAATCGGCGACTGGCAACTTCTAGCAGATCTCTCCTTTTCTGATTTAATTCTTTGGGTACCGCTTCGCAAGGACTTAAAAAGTTGGCCAACTGGACATGTTGCGGTCGCTCACATTCGACCAACAACTGCGGCCACCTTGTTTCAACAGGATTTAATTGGCGATGAATTGGAATGGGGCCGAAAACCGCAAGTGGATCGCGCCTTATCCGATGGCGAAATTATTAAAGATTCGGAACCAGAACAATTTGGAGAATTTTTAATTAAAGAGGAGACAATTCCGGTCCAATTCAATGGCCAAATCATTGCAGTTATATCGCGTCATCGAAATGCGATTTCGATGCGGCAACCTGGTCGATTAGAGTTGAATTATCGCGAAATTGCGCACAATCTTTATCGAATGGTTTCTGAAGGCACTTTCCCATTTGTCGATTCAATTTCTGGGTTGGATCCGATTCCTAGAGTTGGCGATGGTTTTATTCGCTTAGATGTAAACGGTGCGATTGTTTTTGCAAGTCCAAATGGTCGTTCGGCGCTAAGCAGACTGGGTTGGGATGGCGAGGTAGAAAGTTTTTCAATCTCCGAGGTCGCGAAAAAATTAAGCAGCCAACCAATTGCGGATTTGCAGAATCAAATTCAAGGTAAATCTCTTGGTCGAATTGAATTGGAAAATGAACGAGGAACAGTTGATTTCACGGTTTTACCAATGCTGCAAAGTGGCGACCGAATCGGAGCAATTGTGCTGCTCCATAACGTAACTGAAATCAGGCGCCGTGAGCGAGAACTTGTAATTAAGGATGCGACTATTAAAGAAATTCATCATCGAGTAAAAAATAACTTACAGACCGTATCTGCATTATTACGCTTACAGTCGCGCCGAGTGGAAGACCCAACCGCTAGCGCCGCACTTGAAGAGGCAGTGCGAAGAATTGCCTCAATTGCGCTGGTCCATGAAACACTAACTTCAAGCTCCCAGAATCAGGTTGATTTTGATCAGGTATTAGATAGTTTGATTTCACACGCAACTGAACTTGCCTCAAACAGTAATATCGCAATTAGAAAAATCGGAAATTTGGGATTAATCGATCCTAAAGTTGCGACACCATTGTCATTGATTGTGACTGAATTAATTCACAATGCACTTGAGCATGGCCTAGCTAGCAAGGGCAGCGTGGTTGAAATTAAATTGAAACGAGAAGGCGCTGAATATGAAGTTGAGGTAAATGATGACGGAGTTGGTTTACCTGTAGATTTTGATTTAGCTACTTCTAGTAATCTAGGTTTACAGATAGTTAGGACTTTAATTGAAACAGAATTAAAGGGAAGTTTGAACTTAAGAAATTTATCAACGGGTACTTCTGCTCAACTAAAGTTTGAATTTATTTAAAATTAAGAATTGAATTCGCGTGCCTGTTGTTCAAGCATGCGGGCGCGATTTCGAGCTGCACGGCGCTTCATTGCGCGACGTTCATCTTCGGATAATCCACCCCATACGCCAGAGTCTTGTCCACTTTCAAGCGCCCAAGCCAAACATTGTTCGCGCACCACGCAACGAGCACAGATTTTTTTCGCTTCCTCGATTTGTGTGATTGCAGGTCCGGTATTTCCAACCGGAAAGAAAATTTCTGGATCTTCTTCGCGGCATGCTGCTTGATGTCGCCAATCCATGAAAAAGACCATCCTTTTGATTTGGGGAAGCGCGCAAGCGCAAGAGGCAATTTTCCAATACAAAGATTTGTTAAACAAGAGTGAATCGCAATTACTTAATTAAAAATACTTCAAAACAGGGTGATTTCCGTCCCGATTGTGAGTGCCCCCGACAGGATTCGAACCTGTGCACCTGCCTCCGGAGGGCAGTGCTCTATCCCCTGAGCTACGGGGGCAATTACAGAAGCAAGGTTATCCTGAAATAATTGCCCCAATGTTTACTAAGCGTAATGAAGAAGCTTTTTTTGCAACTGGTTGTTTCTGGGGAGCAGAGCGACGATTTTGGCTAACACCTGGCGTCATTGAAACAAATGTTGGTTATCAAGGTGGTTTAGTTGAAAATCCAAATTATGAAATGGTATGCACCGGAAAAACAAATCACGCAGAAGTAGTTCGTGTGGT
>JBEGQQ010000018.1:0-5424 GCA_041180925.1 Actinomycetota bacterium | reverse complement strand
GATAGTTTTTTCAAAAAAATCTGCCATTTTCTGAGTTACTTGTTGAACCGATCCATTACTTGCAATTTCTTCGAACTCGATTGCGACTCCGAAATCTGTATAAGAAACGTGAGCTGCGAGTAACAACGCGCCAGTCTTGATCGCTAGTGCAGCGGGACCTGCTGGCATTTTTGCAGTTTTCCCAAAAAAAGTAACTTCGATTCCAGAATCGGTTAAGTCCCGATCAGCAACCAGCGCGACAAAACCATTTTCCTGCAAGCGTTTAGCTAAAGTGGCAATAACTCTTGGTTCTAACGCTAAAACTTCCATTCCTAAAGCTTTTCGATAATTTAAAAATGCTTTAAATACGGCTTCCGGTTTCAAACGCTCGGCAACAGTTGTTACTTTAAATCCCAGTGAGCAGTAATAAGCCCCAGCATGATCCCAATTACCCGAATGAGGCAGAGCGACGATCACTGCCCTATTTTGGGTTAGTGCTTGCATTAGCAGGTCTTTGCCAATAATCGAAACTGTTTTTTGCAATCGATCTTTAGACCAATCAGGTGATCTAAATGTGTCACACCAGTAACGTAAATACGATTGAACCGCTGCCGATATCTCGGCTTCGGTTATTTCTGGCTTTACTGTCTTTAGATTGCTCCGCAAACGTTGGATGCCACGTCCATTTTTTCGGTAAACATATTTACCGCCGACTTTAAAAAGTAAATACGCCGTACGTTCTGGCAATAATCGAATTAATCGCCAAGCAGCAAGCCAAACAAGTGCGGTCATCGAGTCGCGTGCCATACGATTGCCATTCGCTGGATTACAGTGATGATGGCAAGGGCAAGAAGTACCCAGATTCCGATACCAAGTGCATATGGGACAGCAAAACCTTCTAGCAAAATCGCCAGCAAAATAATGATTAATCTTTCAGTTCGCTCGGCAATTCCACCAGTACATTCAATTTGAAGCGATTCAGCTTTCGCCCGAATATAAGGGATAAGGAAGCTGATTGGGATAAGAAGTAGCACCGGAACAGTAAGTCGATCGTTTTTGTTTGCTAAATAAATTGCAAGTGAAATCAAAATTGCATTATCGCTAATGCGATCTAGCGTTGAGTCTAAAAATGAGCCCCACTTACTGCTGCCACGATT
Source organism: Actinomycetota bacterium (assembly GCA_041180925.1). Lineage (GTDB taxonomy): Bacteria > Actinomycetota > Actinomycetes > Nanopelagicales > Nanopelagicaceae > ZLKRG08. The sequence goes on along the minus strand of JBEGQQ010000018.1, from coordinate 4,288 downwards.
TGAAATTCTGGCCATTGTTCCGTCAAATAGATCGCTTAGCGCCATCAACGAAATAAAAATTACACCCGAAATAAACTGACCCGAAGCAACATATCTAAATGATCCAAAAACAACCAAAATTGTCCCAATAAACGTCATCGCATCAGGCGAAATTCCAATTTTCAAGAAAAAGCGAGCAATTGGCGTAATAATTCGGACCACTTGCGGTTTAAATTGATCACTTAACATTAGGTACATCGTATTCTCATACATATGGAACAACCCAAACTGAGCGCGCTCTTTGGCCATTCATCCGCTGCCACACCGGAACTGGCTCAAATTCTGGGGGTTGACCTCGCGACCGCAGCCAATCCAGATCTAGAACTCGCAATCTTTGCAATGAATGCACAAAGTGGATTGGATCAGAACACAATTGATTTATGGCATAGCTTTGATGATTTATTAACGCCAAGAATTTTGTTGATTACTGGACTTACTGAAGGTGAACTGGATTTTGATGATGCAGTATTAATTGCGAGAAGAGTTTTAGATGAGGTAGCAACACCATATTTAGTTCTACATGATGACGCTGGCAATCCAGCTGGTCTGATTTCTTTGTTTGATAACCAAATTATTGATTATTCGAATGATAAAAGATATCCGGCAGAACCCGAACACATCACATTGGTCTCCGAATTCCGCGAAGAATTTTTGAACCAATTAGAGGCAGCTGGCGACAATGGTTTTGAATCTGGAATCTATTTTCCAGCAATACCAATTGTGCCACCCAAAATTGGAGTAGATCTTGCAAAGTCTTATATTGAACGAATTAAGAACTCACCAAGCGCCGGCGATTAAATCGCGAGAATCTGTTAGTAATTCCGGAAGAACTTTTGTATGGCCAATAATTGGCATGAAGTTAGCATCACCAGACCATCGCGGAACGATGTGTTGGTGGATGTGAGCGGCGACGCCCGCTCCGCTGATCGCTCCTTGATTCATTCCTAGATTAAAACCATCTGGACTTGAAACTTTTCGAATTGTTTTCATCGCATGGGCCGAATACGCCGACATCTCGTTTCGTTCTAATTCGGTTAAATCAGTTAAGTCTGCAACGTGTCGATAAGTACAAATCAACATATGCCCTGGGTTGTACGGATATAAATTCATAACGGCATAAACCGATTCCCCGCGTTTTACAATCAAACCTGTTTTGTCATCCTTGGTTGGAATATCGCAGAATGGACAAGTTGTATCGTTATTTTCTAACGGTCTATTTTCGCCGCGCAAATATTCCAATCGATGTGGCGCCCAAAGTCGATGCCAGCGATCTGGCATCCCAGCACCATTTATTTCCATGCTCGTTAAACCTGGATTCGTTTGGCAATAGTTTCAACTATAACGTTAATTGCTTCGTCAATTGCGATGCCATTCTTCTGTTCCCCGCTGCGATACCTAAATGAAACGGCGCCAGCTTTTTGATCTTCTTCACCTGCAATTAACATAAATGGAATTTTTTCTGCCTGCGCATTTCGGATTTTCTTTTGCATCCGATCGTCTGAGAGATCTACTTCAGCTCGCACACCCTTTGCCTTCAATTTCTTGATTACCTCTTGTAAGTAAGGGGCAAATGCGTCAGCTACAGGAATTCCAACTACTTGAACTGGCGCTAACCAAGGCGGAAATGCACCAGCGTAATGCTCTGTTAATACTCCGAAAAATCTCTCGATTGAACCAAATAGCGCCCGATGAATCATTACAGGGCGTTGCCGCGACCCATCTGGTGCAACATATTCAAGTTCAAAACGTTGTGGCAATTGAAAATCAACTTGAATTGTTGACATCTGCCAAGTGCGACCAATCGCGTCTTTAGCTTGAACTGAAATTTTAGGACCGTAAAAAGCTGCGCCCCCTTCATCCATTACTAGTTCTAGGTTCTGCTTTTGGGCAGCTTTTCGAAGCGTGTCCGTTGCTGCGTCCCAATCTTCATCGCTCCCAACGAATTTTTCAGGATTTTTAGTTGAAAGTTCTAAATAGAAATCATCTAAGCCGTAATCTCTAAGTAAGTTGAGTACGAAAGTTAGAAGCGAATCTAATTCTTCGGGCATCTGCTCTTTTGTGCAGTAAATGTGGGCATCGTCTTGCGTGAAGCCACGAGCACGAGTTAATCCGTGGACAACACCTGATTTCTCATAGCGATATACGGTGCCAAATTCGAATAATCGCAGTGGCAATTCACGATAGGAACGACCGCGCGATTTATAAATCAAATTATGGAATGGGCAGTTCATCGGTTTCATGTAGTACTGCTGTTGCTCATCCAAAATCATTGGTGGATACATGCCCTCGGCATACCAATCGAGATGTCCGGATACTTCAAATAATTTAGCTTTGGTTAAATGAGGTGAATAAACGAATTGATAATCTTCTTCGGTATGTCGGCGCCGAGAATATTCCTCCATGGCTTGGCGAATAATTCCGCCCTTTGGATGAAAGACTGCTAATCCAGAACCAATCTCTTCTGGGAAAGAGAATAGATCTAACTCGTTTCCGAGTTTGCGATGATCGCGTTTCTCTGCTTCAGCAATCTGATCTAAATAAGCATCAAGCTCTTCGGTAGATGGCCAGGCAGTTCCATATATTCGTTGCAGCATTGGATTCTTTTCAGAACCCCGCCAATATGCCGCAGCAGTACGCATTAATTTAAATGCGGGAATATGTTTTGTAGATGGCAAATGTGGGCCGCGGCAAAGATCGGACCAAACCGGTTGTCCATCCCGCCCTAAGTTGTCATAGATCGTTAATTCTGCGCCACCAACTTCAACACTACTTTCATCGCTTGCGCCACCTTTAATTCCAATTAACTCGCATTTATACGGCTCTTTTTCCAATTCCATTAGCGCGTCAGCTTCGGTTGTTACTCGACGGCGAAACCTCTGGCCATCTTTAATGATTTTGCGCATCGCGCTCTCAAGTTTCTCTAAGTCATCTGGCGTAAATGGTTTCGCTGGATCAAAGTCGTAATAAAAACCATCTTGAATCGGTGGGCCAATTCCAAGCCGAGTCTGCGGAAAAACTTGCTGGACAGCTTGGGCCATCACGTGTGCTGTCGAATGGCGAAGAACATTTAGTCCATCAGGCGATGAAATTGAAACGCTCTCCACTTTGTCGCCATCTTTAAGATCGCTCCAAAGATCACGGAGTTCGCCGTTAATTTTGCACACCACGACATCTTTTAAATCGGCAAAAAGATGGGTTGGCTTCTGATCAGGCGCTACCTTTTGCGGTGCGCCATTCACCAGAATCGAAATCTCGGCCATGTCTCTAGCCTATCTAAAAGTTTCGAAGGCCCTCGATTAATTTCCAAATTTGCGCCACTTTACTTTCGGACCCCATCAATTTCCGCCCATCGATCTCGGAAATTTCTTGAGCAATTCGCAAACTCGTTAACAAAATACCGCGCGTAGCTTTTTCTAGTTGCGCTAAATCGATTGGCGCCACCTGGATTTCTTTACTTTCAATCGCAACTGCACGCATCACTCCATTCAAAATTCCAGCGGTAAGCGGCGGGGTTACCCACTTGCGATCTATCTCGAGCGCGATATTCGCAATCGAAGTTTCGCAAACTTCGCCACTATTCGTAATTAGAATTCCATCATCAAATCCTGCTGATTGGGCGCTTTTGTTAAGCAATAAATTTTGTTGATACGGAAAAGTTTTTAAAACTGGATATATATTTTTCGTTCGCTCCGGAAAAATCATTAGTCGGACAGGGCCGAAATCCTGGTAAGGATGGTTGGTAATCAACCAAGTACCGTCATCTCGAAAACTAATTCGAATTCGAGAAACCGGATAATTTTCTGCCTGCAACAGTCTTTCCAATGCGCGCGTGACTTCGGATTCACTGGGAAGCTCAAATTTTGCCGCTTCATTTGCACGACAGTAATGTCGATGTAATCCAAAATAATCTCGGTCCTCGCCTCGCAAAGTTTCAAATATTCCATTTCCCGGTAACCATCCGCCAGGAAGTAGTTCGATACCTTCGGTTAGTTCGCCGTTAAAAATAACTTTCATTGGCCGCCACCAGCAATCGAAATTAGTTTGCGAGCTTTCAATTCCGTTTCGTCCCATTCAGATTTAGGATCGCTCGCCCAGGTGATTCCAGCGCCGGTGCCGAAATTTATTTGGTCGCCGATGCGCCAAAAAATTCTAATTGCGACGGCTAGTTCAGCTTGATCGCCTTCGACCCAACCGAAAATTCCGCAGTATGGTCCACGCGACTTCCCCTCATATTTTTCAATAATTGAAA
>JBEGQQ010000017.1:0-9351 GCA_041180925.1 Actinomycetota bacterium | reverse complement strand
AGCGCAACTTTATTAGTTTCAGCTTCCAGTTCGGCGCGTTTAGCATCAGCTTCTTTAACTTTGTTCGCCAAATCTTTTGCGCTATTTAATAACGCTTGTTTTTCATCACCTTTTGCAGCACTAACTGATTTTGATAATTGATTTTGCTCTGCGCGAAGCGCTTCAAAAGCAACAATCGCGTCACGGCGTTTGGTATCTAATTCCAGTAATTGATCAACAATTTTTGGATCTTCACCACGTTTTTTCTGTGAATCGCGAACGGCATCAGGGTTTTCACGCAAAAATTTAATGTCAATCAAATTGCTCGCCCCTCACGTACCTCCGCTAACCAATCGTTTGAATCTTTAAACGATTTATCAGATGCGCGATTTGGCATCGTTGGGGCAACTTTATCGGCCCGCGGATAAGAACCGAGGAAGCGGACATCTTCGCAAATTCGACGTAACCCCATTAACGCATCGGCAACGCGCGCTTCATTGATATGCCCTTCGGTATCAATAATGAAATGGTAATCACCAAGTTCGCGGCCAGTTGGTCGACTTTGAATAAAAGTTAAGTTCACGCCGCGTACCGAAAATTCCGTCAAAATTTCTAACAGCGCACCGGCATGATCTGCGCCGATAAATGCCGCAAGCGTTGTTCGATCATGTCCGGTTGGTTTTCCAACTGGTCCAGGTTTTCCGACTAAAACAAATCGCGTCACTGCGCCACCGTTGTCGCCAATATTTTCAGTTAAAACAACTAGGTTGTAATTTTCGGCCGCATTCTTTGCTGCAATCGCTGCATCATATAAACCTTTTGAAAGTTCTTCGGCTGCAGCTGCAGTTGATGAGGTAACAATAATTTCAGCATTTGGATAATTCTTTGCAATGAAACTTCGGCATTGCGCTTCGGCATGCGGATGGGTCGCAATCTTTTTAATTTCGGCATTTTTATCGCGTGCCAATAATGAAAACTCAACTGGCAATGTAACTTCATTAACAATTACTAATGGATCACCAATTGCCAACTCATCCAAAGTTCGCGCCACAACTCCTTCGACTGAATTTTCGATAGGTACCAGCGCAAACTCTGCTTGACCAGATCGAACGGCATCTAAGGTTGCAGTCACGTTCGCATACGGGGTTGTTTGGTCGCCTGCAGTCGTGATGGTTTTAAGCGCAGCTTCAGTAAAAGTGCCCGCTGGGCCTAAATAGGCATATTTGCTCACTAGGTAAGACTACTTAATAGTGCGCCATTAGGCTTAATCATTATGAGTCTGCGCTTTTCGGCATCCGCGCGAAGTGAAGTTGGATTAGTCCGACAAAAAAATGAAGATTCCGCAGTAATTAATGGGGTATTCATTGCGGTCGCAGATGGAATGGGCGGCCATGTTGGCGGCGAAACTGCTTCAAAAATTGCAATTAATTCTGCAGTGCAATTATTGCCGCTACTAAATAATGATGAAATTGATCCAGAATCGTTAGATGATTTTTTACTTAATTCAATTTTAGAAATTGATTCCGATATTAAAGATGCGATTTCAGATAATCCAGAATTATCTGGAATGGGCACCACATTCGTCGGATTAGCGCTTTATCGAAATCGGGTTTCGGTGCTTCACGTCGGTGATTCGAGGGCATACCGATTACGCGGCAAATCGTTTGAATTATTAACTAGAGATCACACTGTGGTGCAAGATTTACTAGACCAAGGCGCAATTAACGAAAAAGAAATTGCAACCCATCCGCAGCGGGCCATGCTGACTCAAGCTTTAGTTGGCGATGGCAAAATCATTCCAGTTTTAATCGAACACGAAGTTAAAGAGCACGATAAGTATCTACTCTGTAGCGACGGCTTGAGCAATTTTGTAGCTAAATCCGATATCGAAGCTGCGCTAAATGGTAAAGATTCGGTAAATACATTAATTGAGTTGGCTTATAAAAATGGCGCGCCAGATAACGTAACCGTGATTGTTGCAGAAGTTGGTTCTGGCGATACCGAAACTAAATTCTTTGGAGCCGCCAAATGAGTAAATTATTTGGCGGACGTTATGAACTCGGCGCATTAATTGGCGCTGGTGGAATGGCAGATGTCTTTGCCGCAACTGATACTCGCCTGTCGCGCGAAGTAGCTATCAAAGTTTTGCGTAGTGATTTGTCGAAAGAAACTTCGTTTATAACTAGATTTAAAAAAGAGGCGTTAGCTGCGGCAGGTTTGAGCCATCCCGGAATAGTTGCGGTTTATGACTCTGGTGATGAACCAGCGCCATACATTGTTATGGAATTAGTACCAGGTGAAACTTTGCGTGAAGTAATTAAACGCGAGGGAATAATCGAACCCCGCCGCGCGCTAGAAATTACTGCTGGAATTTTGGCAGCTCTTAATTACTCTCATGCAAACGGAATTGTGCATCGCGATATCAAACCGGCAAATATCATGATTACAAAATCTGGCGATGTAAAAGTTATGGATTTCGGAATTGCGCGTGCCTTAGATGACATGAGCGCCACCATGACTGCGACTTGGAATGTAATTGGTACGGCGCAATATTTATCGCCAGAACAAGCGATGGGCGAGACTGCTGATGCCCGTAGCGATTTGTATTCGGTGGGCTGTGTTCTTTATGAAATGTTAACTGGCAAGGCGCCATTTACTGGCGATACGCCAGTTTCGATTGCGTTCCAACATGTATCTGGTGAATACGTTCCAGCATCGAAAGTAAAACCGAATTTGCCAGAAGGCATTGATCATTTCCTGGCAGTTGTCATGAGCAAAAAAGCTGAAAATCGTTACCAGGATGCGCAATCGATGTCCGCTGATTTAGCCCGATTGCGAAGCGGGCAAACCATTACGACTGAAATTGTTCGACCAAAAAAGAAGCGCAAGTGGCAGTGGGTCGCAGCGCTGCTGGCAATTTTCTTAACTTTTTCCGGCACATATTTATTTACATCACGCACCGCTGGTGGCGGTCTCGAAGTTCCAAATGTAATTGGTTTGACCGAAACCGATGCTCGCAAATTATTAAATGACTTTAACGTTGTAATTTCACGGTCACATAATCAAACAATTCCAGTTGATCGAATTGCTTCGCAAAGTCCATTAGCTTCGACAAAAGTTAAACCGGGAAGCTCTGTTGAAATTACAATTTCGGATGGGCCAGGAGATGCAATTGTCCCGATGGAGTTAATTGGAAAATCGCTCGTTGATGCCCGCGCCGAAGTTGTTGCCGCTGGTTTGTTAGTTACTGGAATTGAATCCGTGTCTTCAGATCAAGAAGCTGGAACGGTTTTGGGTGTAAGGCCTGAAGGTGGTTCAACGCTTCCAGCTGGCAGTGGCGTTGTCCTTCAAATTGCAAATGGCACAATCAAAGTTCCGAATTTAATTGGCCAAAATGCAATTCAGGCGCGTGCAACGTTAACGCAAGCTGGATTTTTGATAAAAGAAATTTTTGATTTCGATAAAAATCAACCAGCTGATTCAGTTATTGCGCAAGCGCCGCCAGCCGATAGCGCCCAAACAATTGGATCGCAAGTCACAATCACAATTAACCGGCAGTAGCCGATAAATTCTTCGCGCGATCAATTGCGCTTTGGTCACCACATTGCGCTAACCAGTTTGCCAACATTAAGTGGCCGTGTTCAGTTAACACTGACTCTGGATGAAATTGGACGCCTTCAATCGGCAAAGTTTTATGGCGAATTCCCATCACAATTCCGGATTCAGTTTCGCCAGTAATTTCCAATTCGTCACTTACTGTATTTCGCTCAACTGCTAATGAGTGATAGCGCGTTGCAGTAAATGGCGACGGTAGGTTTGTAAAAACCCCTTTGCCGTTATGTTTAACTTGCGAAGTTTTACCGTGGAGCAATTCTGGTGCGCGATTGACCACGCCGCCAAATGTTGCGGCAATTGCTTGGTGGCCTAAACAAACGCCAAATAACGGAATTTTTTTCTCGGCGCAAAACTTAATCATTGCCATTGAAATCCCAGCGTTTTCCGGTGTGCCTGGTCCTGGTGAAATTAATACCCCATCAAAATCAGCTGCGCGTTCTGGCGTAACTTCGTCATTTCGCACCACAGTGCATTCGGCGCCTAATTGACCTAGATATTGCACAAGATTAAATACGAATGAGTCGTAGTTATCTATGACCAGAATTTTCACAAGGCCATTCTGACAGGTATCCTTACCGCCATGCCGAAGTCAAAATTACGTAGAAAAGTAGCGGAAAAACGCGCTTATAAAGCAGAACACCAACCAGAAGTTTTGGCGCCACAAAAGATCGAAAGCCCGAAATGGTTAGCCCCATTGATGGTGGCGGGATTCGTAATTGGTTTACTTTGGATTGTTGTTTTCTATATTTCTCAAACCGCTTATCCAATTCCAGGTATTGGAACTTGGAATATGTTGATCGGTTTTGGATTTATTGGCGTGGGTTTTGTTTTAGCCACGCGTTGGCGTTAAGAAAAACTTAGTTACCAAAGCGCCTGCTACCAGGCCGCCAACATGCGCGCGCCAATCTATTCCTGGAAAAATAAAACCAATTGCTAAGTTAATTCCAATTACGGTGTACATCGGACGGTTATCGATACCGTAACGATTACTCAACATCGCAAGTCCACCAAATAATCCAAAGATCGCACCAGATACCCCAACTGCATTGACATTACTTGGATTGAAAAACATGGATGCTAATGAACCGCCCACTAGGGAAGTTATAAATAAAATCAAAAATTTGTTCCGGCCCAGCATCTCTTCAAGCGGATTTCCTAGAACCATTAGGGCATAAAGATTAAAACCAAGATGGAAAAGTCCGGCATGAACCAGGGCTACGGTGAACACTCGCCACCACTCGCCCTGATTCAAAACCAAATATTTATTTAAAAATAAGTAATTACTTATTGGGTAAAACATATTGACGAGATAAAACCCGGCAATCAGGGTTAGTAAAAACTTTGTTGTTGAACGCATTAAGCAATCGTGACGCTGTTGATCTTTACCGGTGTAGTTGGTCGATCGCTGGCATCGGTTTTAGTTGAAGCAATTTTGTCTACAACTTCCCGGCTTGCCGCATCAGTTACTTCGCCAAAGATTGAATGTTTGCGATTTAACCATTCGGTTGGCACCACGGTAATGAAAAATTGCGAACCATTTGTACCTGGACCGGAATTAGCCATGGCCAATAAATATGGACGATCAAATTGCAACTCTGGATGAAATTCATCGGCAAAGCGATATCCCGGTCCGCCCGTTCCGCGACCTAGTGGATCTCCGCCTTGAATCATGAAGCCATCAATCACGCGATGAAAAATAGTTCCGTCATACAACTTTGCAGTTGTGGTTTCACCGTTTCTTGGGTCGGTCCATTCGCGAGCGCCGGTAGCTAACTCAACAAAATTTGCCACGGTTTTTGGCGCATGATTTGGAAATAGTTCGATTTTGATATCACCTAATGTGGTGTGAAGAGTTGCTGTTGTCATGGCGCAATTATCTCTGGCTGAAGAGTTTCGGCCAAATCTTCTGCGGAATCAACCGAGCAATCTTCATTGTGGTCGCCATTGATCGCGGAAACACAATCTCGGCTTTTCCATTTTTAATTCCATCGGCAATATATTTCGCCGCTTCGTCTGCTTCGATGAGAAATGGCATTCGGAATTTATTTGTAGCAGTCATTGGCGTCTTCACAAAACCTGGTGAAATTGCTTGGACTTTAATGTTGGTGTTTTTTAAATCAACTCGCATGCACTCTAAGAAATTTAATTGAGCAGCTTTACTTGGGCTGTAGCCGATTGAACTTGGCAAACCGCGGTATCCCGCCACTGATGAAGTGCCAATAAATGTGCCTTTGTTTGCTGCCAGCATCTTTGGCAAAACTACCGAAGCGCAACGTGCTAGCCCTAAATTATTTACATCATCGTGTTCTTTATAAACGTCAAAATCAAATTTTTGAATCGACATCTGTTTCCAATAACCTGAAACAAAAATTACGGTATCGAATTCTTGATGCTTCTTTAAATATGCCGCTGCCGCTTTTTTAAATGACGCTTCGCTAGACACATCTACTGGGATTACATCCATTGTTTTGCCAGCGACTTCTTTTAGCGCCGTTTCATTTCGCGCCGAGATTGTTACTTGATGTCCTCGTTTTTCAAGCTCTTTTGCTAACGCTGCGCCAATTCCGGAAGATGCACCAATAATCCAAGTTTTCATAATTTTTCAAAACCTAACTGCCAGACATCTAAATGGCGGGCGCGGAATCCAGCTTCGGAGTAAGCCAGGTAGTACTGCCACATTCTTTCAAATTCTGTGTCAAAACCTAATTTATGTACTTGATCAATATTTTTCATAAAGCGTTCTCGCCAAAGTTTGAGCGTGTGTGCGTAATCCAAGCCCAGTGATCTGCGATCAACCAATTTAAAAGTGGGTTTCGTGTACTGATCAATTACTTCAAGTGAGGGAATTATGCCGCCCGGGAAGATGTATTTATGAATCCAGGTGTAGGCATGTTTCGATGCTAACAATCGGTCGTGTGGCATCGTGATTGCTTGCAAGCCAAATTTTCCGCCTTTTTTAAGGTGTTTACTCACTGCTTCAAAATAAGTTGGCCAATATTTTTCACCAACAGCTTCAATCATTTCCACGCTGACAATTGCGTCATATTCACCTTGTAAATCGCGGTAATCTCGAAGTTCGATATTTACCAAATCTTGTAAACCAGCAGCGTTAACGCGTTGCTGGGCTAATTCCATCTGCTCTTTCGACAAGGTAATGGTGTGCACTTGTGCGCCACGTTGCGCTGCTTGGATTGAAAGTTGACCCCAACCAGTTCCGATTTCTAAAACTTTCATGCCCGATTTAACGCCGGCAAAATCTAAAATGCCATCAACTTTGCGACGCTGAGCATCAGCTAAACCATCAAAACCAGGGCGCGCGCCCGCGAAGTTTGCTGCGGAATAAGTCAAGGTTTCGTCCAAAAACAATTTAAATAAATCGTTAGATAAATCGTAATGGCGAGAAATATTTGATTTCGCGCCTTTTAAATTATTCTCTTCGTGCTTTGGTTGGAATTGCTCAACTAATTTTCGAAATTTGCGCATCCAGGCTGGAACAATGTTCAATAATTTTTCGGCGAATGGTGTTAGTACGTCAGCTAAATCATCACCAGGTTTTGGTCGCCAATCACCTGCCATAAATGATTCACCCAAACCAATTTTTTGATCAGCGCCAATTCGATAAAAGAAATCTTCATTTAAAATTTCAAGGGTTGGAACGTTTTCACGTTTTTCTGAAACCACTTCACCGTTTGGCAGAATTATTCGAACCGGGACAGATGGCGCGATTCGGCGCAGAAGAGATTTAACTACTGTCGCTTGAATCAGATACTTCTTCATCGCATCCCTACCTGTTTTGGATGTTCCGGCCGTTTGATTACTGGTAACCGTCGTAGCCATAACCAAATTCCGTGCGCTTTTATTCGCGCCATTGCCTGGTGCGTAGCCAGCGGGGTTCGCAGCCGCGCCCAGATATTTGGCGCCATTAAATCACCTTGGAAGCTGGCGGTAAAAACGAGTTCGCCATCTTGATGGAGATTTACCGCTACCGCTACTTTGCGATCATCTAATTTGGCAGTTATTTTGTAATTACCATCGATGGTAAAAAATGGTGAAACATAAAACTCTTTTACCATTTCGGCTTGGCCATTTTCGTTAACTTTTACTAAGTGGGCATGGCGGTCGCCATAAGTATTATGAATTTCTAAAATTACCCACTTCAATTTGTCCTCGTTGGTGTATATCCAATAAACACTTAATGGATTAAATACATACCCAAAATGTCGCGTAGCAGCCAACATTTTTATTTTGTCGCTGGAATCTAATGATTCACCGCGTGATTGGGCAAAAACTGATATTGCTTCACGAAAGGTTTGAGCTTTGCCGCCAAAATGATCTTTAGTTAATAGCCCTTTGACCTGTTCGTGATCTGGGTCGATTAGCCATAAATATGTTTTAAATTTCAAACCGTGAATAAATGGTTTTCTCCGTTTATGTAACACCACGCCACGGGCCATCATCACCATGTCGCACCAAATTTCTTGGCCGCATCAATTCCAGACTTTGCGCCGTCTTCGTGAAATCCCCAACCTAAATGTGCACCAGCAAAGGCTAGTCTGGCGCCACCTGAGTTTCGAAGTCGTTTTGCTGCTGCTACCGCCGCTTTTGTGAAAATCGGGTGGGTGTAATTCATTTCGGCAATCACATTATTTTGATTTGCATTTAACGTGACAAAGTATTGATCTGGTCCTTTTAAGCGCATTAATTTATTCATCCAATAACTAACAATTACTGATGATTTGTTATCGGTGCACGAGTTCATTAAGTAATTCCACGAAGCTTTAGCGCCGGTGGCTTTTGGCATAACCGATTCATCAGAGTGTAATTGGGTCTTATTTTTTGAATAGCCAATTGCAGATAAATCCGCCCGTTCTTCAGTTGTGGCATCAGTTAAGATTTTTAGCGCATCGTCAGCGTGGGTGGCGATAATTGCATAATCGTATTTTTCGTTATTGACCAGCACGCCATCGCTGAGTCTGGATACTGAAGTGACTTTTACATTTCGGTGATCTGGAATCAACTTTAAGATTTCGTCAACATACATTTTCGATCCGCCAATAATGGTGCGCCAAGTTGGTGAATTTTTGATACTCAATAATCCGTGATGATTTAGAAATTCAAATAGATGTAGCGCTGGGTACTCCAACGAATCTGAGTCGCCAGAAGACCAAACACATGAAACTAAAGGAATCGCAAAATGATTTATAAAGTAAGTATCAAATTTTTCGCTTTGTAAAAATTCACCCCAGGTTAGGTTGGAATTACCTTCAGCTAACAGTTTGTGAGCCGCTTTATGGAATCTAGGTACATTGATTAAAAGTTTTAGAAATTTGGGATTGATTAATTTCCATGGCTTAGCTGCAATGCCAGGCAGGCCCCGGCCGCCGGCATATTGCAGACCACAACCTTTGCAATTAATGCTCATACTCATCTCGGTTTTTTGAGTGCTAATTCCTAATTCGTTAAAAATTCGAATTAAATTTGGATAGGTCCGATCGTTATGAACAATAAATCCAGAATCAATATTTCTGGATTGACCGTCGCTCCCGATGATTGAATGGGTATGGGAATGGCCACCAAATCGAAATTCGGATTCAAATAACGTTACTTGATGAGAATTTCTAAGCAGGTATGCGGCAGTTAATCCGGAAACGCCAGAACCGATGATGGCGATACTCGGCTTCAAGTCCACACCTCAACTTCTTTAACCTCTATTAGATATGCTTTAAGGGTATGGGAGATATTGTCTTAAAGCGAACT
>JBEGQQ010000016.1:0-5162 GCA_041180925.1 Actinomycetota bacterium | reverse complement strand
ATTTGTCTTAGATCAACTATTTAGATTGTTGCATCCAGTGATGCCGTTCTTAACTGAAACCTTATGGACATCATTAACGGGCGGCGAGTCTTTGGTTATCGCGAGCTGGCCAGAATTTGATTCAAAACTGATTGATAAAAAGACAGATAAAGTCATTGCCCAAATGCAAGAAATTATTACCGAAGTACGCCGATTCCGAAATGATCAAGGCATTAAAACTAGCCAAAAGATTCCTGGGCGATTGATAGTCCCTTCAGAATTATCCGATTATGTAAACGGCATGTCATATCTTTTAAAACTGGAAGCGGGCGAGTTCACGCCAAGCGCCAAATTGGAAATTGGCGCGACAAAGGCAGAATTTGATTTAACCGGTTCAATCGACCTGGTCGCCGAACGTAAACGTTTGGAAAAAGATTTAGAAAGCGCCAAAAAAGATCGCCAAACTGCAGTTTCGAAATTAGGTAACGAAGGCTTCATGGCTAAGGCCCCAGAAAGCGTAGTTACAGAAATTCGGGAACGTTTAGCTAAATGCGATGCCGATATTGAACGCATTGAAGTGCAATTAGCAACATTGAAATGAACGAAATCGAACTAGCGTTAAATGCGCGAGCTAAAGAAAATGTAATCGATCCAAGATTAGATCGGATGGAATTACTTGCCGATGCGCTCGGATCGCCACAACTTTCATATCCAACGATTCACATTGGCGGCACAAACGGTAAAACTTCGACATCAAGATTTATCGATTCGCTTTTATTTTCAATGGGTATGCGCACTGGCTGCTTTACAAGTCCGCATCTTGAAGATTTTCGCGAACGGATCTGCATCAATGGCGCGCCAATCTCCCAAGAAGCTTTGGAGTTTACTTACAACGACATAAAGGCTTATTTTGATTTTGTAGATAGCAAAAGTGATCAGCCGCTTTCTTATTTTGAAGTTGTGACCGCGCTAGCTTTTGCCGCATTTGCCGAACACCCTGTAGATGTTGGAATTTTTGAAGTGGGGATGGGTGGCGAATGGGATGCTACAAATGTAGTTCAACCAGATGTCGCAGTGATAACCCCAATCGGATTAGATCATCAAGAATATTTAGGTAGCGACATATTACAAATTGCCCAAACCAAATCTGGAATTTTAAAAGAAGGAGCTTTTGCCGTCTTTGCGGAGCAAGAACCTGAAGTTGCCAAACTACTGATGCGAAAAGCAGCCGAGAAAAGTTTAAATGTAGCCCGTGCTGGTCTTGATTTCGAAGTAGTGAAACGACAAATTGCTGTGGGCGGGCAATTACTAACAATTCGCGGCATTAAAGATATTTATTCAGATTTGTTCTTGCCGCTACATGGAAAACATCAGGCACAAAATGCGGCGCTGGCTTTAGTTGCGGTTGAAGCTTTCTTTGGCGAGAAAGAATTAGATCACGATGCAGTTCGAGAAGGATTTGCTTCCGCGGCATCACCTGGTCGATTAGAAGTCGTCAAGCGGGAACCAACAATAATTTTAGATGCAGCGCACAATACTCATGGCGCCAGAGCATTGGCCAATGCCATGCAAGAAGAATTTAACTTTGATCAAACTATTGGAGTTGTTGGTGTTTTCAAGGATAAAGATGCTGCCGGTATTTTGTTAGAGTTAGAGCCAGTTTTGGATTCAGTAATTGTGACTCAGTCGAGTTCAGAACGAGCTCTGCCAGCCGATGAACTCGCCACTATCGCTCGTAAAATTTTTGGTAACGATCGAGTTTATTTAGAGGCAGATTTAAATAAGGCCATCGAAAAAGCAACAGCAACCAATCCATTGTCAGATGACTCGGTTGGAGTTTTAATAACTGGATCTGTCACGACAGTTGGTCAAGCTAGGAGTTTGATTTGAGAATTTTAGGTGCAGCAGTCTTGGCGATGGAATCACTAGTTATGGGTTTCGCGCTTTTAATTGCGATGAAAGACCAATCAGCAACTGCGCTTGTGGTTGGTTCAGTTATTGCAATTGCACTTTTGTTTTCTGCGAGTCTGCTGAAAAGAAAATCTGGTTGGATCATTGCATCAATACTTCAAGTAGTGATGCTGGCTTATGCGTTGATAGTTCCGGCGCTAATTTGGATCGGCATTGTTTTTCTTGCACTATGGGTACTAGCGATAGTTGTCGGGCGCAAAGGCGAGGCCATCAGGCGAGAATTGATGGAAAACCCTCCTAAAAAATCCGAATAGAATGTGCCGATGAGCAAAGAACGTACCCTGGTTTTAGTTAAACCAGATGGCGTTCGACGTGCATTAGTTGGTGAAGTTATTGCTCGAATCGAGCGTAAGGGTTATCAAGTTGTTGCGCTTCGAATGTTGCAAGCCGATCGCGCATTGTTGGAAAAACATTACGCTGAGCATCAAGGCAAACCGTTCTACGAGCCATTACTTGAGTTCATGATGAGTGGACCAATTGTTGCTCTGATTGCAGAAGGCGAACGAGTAATCGAAGGATTTCGCTCGTTAGCTGGTGCAACCGATCCAACAGTGGCAGCGCCCGGAACAATTCGAGGTGACTTAGCTCGAGATCAAGGCACCAAAGTTGTACAAAATATTGTTCACGGTTCAGATTCACCAGAATCTGCTTCGCGTGAGATAAAGATTTTCTTTGAAGGAGCATAAATGAGTAACAGAATGTCATTTATCGGCCGCGATATGGCGGTTGATTTAGGTACCGCAAATACATTGGTTTATGTACGTGGTCGTGGCATCGTGCTCAATGAACCTTCAGTAGTTGCAGTCAATCAAGACACCGGCGGAATCCTTGCCGTTGGTTTAGAAGCAAAAAAGATGATTGGCCGCACCCCAGGAAATATCGTGGCAATTCGTCCACTTAAAGATGGTGTGATTGCAGATTTTGATACCACCGAACGAATGCTTCGTTACTTCATTCAAAAAGTTCATAAGCGACGTTACTTAGCAAAACCACGTATTGTGGTTTGTGTTCCTTCTGGCATTACTGGTGTAGAACAACGCGCAGTCAAAGATGCTGGCTATGCTGCTGGCGCTCGCAAGGTTTACATAATTGAAGAACCGATGGCGGCGGCAATTGGTGCCAATCTGCCAATTCACGAACCAACAGGAAACATGGTGGTTGATATTGGTGGCGGCACAACCGAAGTTGCGGTTATTTCTTTAGGTGGTGTTGTAACAGCAGGCTCAATTCGAGTTGGTGGCGACGAACTTGATCAATCAATCATCGCCTATATGAAGCGCGAATATTCATTGTTATTAGGCGAGCGAACTGCCGAAGAAATAAAGATTGCAATCGGATCGGCGTACCAAACAGCTGGCGAGCCAGATGCTGAAATCCGTGGTCGTGATTTAGCCACTGGTTTACCACGCACGATTGTGGTTTCATCGGCGGAAATTAGAAAAGCAATCGAAGAGCCAGTAAATGCAATTGTGAATGCAGTAAAAGCAACGCTTGATCGCACCCCACCTGAATTAGCTGCGGATTTAATGGATCGTGGTTTAGTTCTAACTGGCGGTGGCGCCTTGCTTAAGGGTCTCGATGAGAGATTGCGCCGCGAAACCGGCATGCCAATCCACATTGCTGATCAACCGCTAAATGCAGTGGTGGAAGGTTCTGGAAAGTGCATCGAAGAGTTTGAAGCGCTGGAGAAAGTTTTAATCTCCGAACCTCGCCGATAAGCGAGTTTTCCAATGGCGCCATCCGGAGGAAGTCGACGTCGCTTACTTTTAGTTATTCTGATAGTCACTTCGCTTCTTCTTATTACTTTGGACCTACGTGGCGTCCAGGTAGTTGAAGGCTTAAAAAATGGAACGGGAACTGCGCTTGCACCATTTCAAAAAGTAGGTCGTGCCATAGTTGTTCCGGTCAGAAATTTCTTTGCTGATCTCACGCATTTAGGTAGCACCAGATCCACAATCAATAATTTGCGAGAAGAGAACGCGAAATTGCGGACTCAATTGAGAATCAAACAAAATGTAATTGGTGAATCTAAACAGTTAAAAAAAGCACTTGATTTAGCGGGCAAAGCGCGATTCGCGGTGGTTAGCGCAAAAGTATTAGCTCAAGGAAGCAGTGGTTCTTTCACACGTACCGTGACAATTGATGCCGGCTCTAGTTCTGGCCTAAAGAAAAATCAAACCGTGATTAATGGTTATGGTCTAGTCGGTGTAATTAAAAAAGTCTTCAATGACACAGCATTAGTAATGTTAATTTCCGATCCAAGTTTCAAAATAGGAACTCGAATTGCCGGCACACAGCAAATTGGAATTTTGTCAGGCGATGGCACCAATAGCGGTATTTTGCAGGCGCTAGATAATCGTGAAGTAATTAATAAAGGTGATGTGGTCCTTGCCCTCGGAAGCGCTAATAATTCACCGTTCGTACCGGGTGTTCCAATCGGAGTCATCACTCGAGTTTCATCTGCAACTAATTCGGTCTCACAAGTTGCCGATGTTCGTTATTACACAAATTTAAATGCTCTCGGAATTGTTTCAGTAGTGGTTGGCGCCTCAAAGAATAATCCGCGCGATTCATTAGTCCCACCGCCACCACAACCAACTCCGATCCCTACTGTGACTGTCACCGCAACGCCGTCTCCAACTAGTACCAATAACTAATGGCCCGCCGCGATTTATTTTTAGCACTAATAATCTTTGGTGTTTTATTTATCATCCAAGAGTCATTTGTAAATCAAGTTCATTTACCTTTTACTGGTTTCAATCTGGTCTTAATTTCAGCTCTCACTTGGTCGGCACTTAGTTCGCCAGATTCGGCAGCTATTACCGGTTTTGTTAGTGGAATTTATTTAGATTTATCGCCAGCTACGGTCTCGCCATTTGGTCTTTGGACTTTAATTATGGTGATTGGCACTTATTCCGTAGCCTATTTCGGAGCAAGTGCCGAGACCGTAAAGGCCAATCCAGTTGGTTTAATTGGTCTAATTTCATTGGCTGTTTTGGCAACCGAACTCCTATATTTAATTACTGGTGTTCTTTTTGGTCTTTCGCTTGGTTCTTATTTGCAGACGGCTAGAGCCCTAATCGGAATTGGTGTTTGGAGCGCCATCATTGTTCCAATTATTACGCCAATAATTACCCGGATGCGGTCGATTCTTTACACGAGTTCACTATGAATCAACGTGCTCGCTTAAGCCTTTTAGTTATTCAAGTTCT
>JBEGQQ010000015.1:0-5777 GCA_041180925.1 Actinomycetota bacterium | reverse complement strand
CTTCTTGGTCGCGCCACGCTTGGCCGCGCAACCGTTGGATTAGAAGAATCAAATTCTGGTGGAAATGTTCAAGGTATCGCAGCGCTGCTCTTTTCGCGTTATGTCTGGGCATTTGAAGTTATTTCAGCGCTGTTAATTACCGCGGCACTTGGCGCAATGGTTCTGGCGCATAACCAGCGAATCACCCCGCGTGCAACGCAGCGCCAACGTGCAATTATGCGCTTTCGCGGCAATTCATTAAGTGATGCCGCTGGACTTCCGGCGCCGGGCGTTTTTGCGCGACATAACGCGGTAGATGTTCCGGCTTTATTGCCAGATGGTTCACCAGCTACTGAATCAATTTCAAAAACACTTCGAGATCGCGGCAGCGTTGTAGATCCGCGACCATATCAATTAAATGAAATTACAAGTGGAAATACCGATGAACGAGAGGAGCGCTAAATGAATCCAGCAAATTATTTATACATTTCAGCGTTGCTTTTCACAATCGGAGCCGTTGGTGTGGTGGTGCGTCGTAATGCCATCGTGGTTTTTATGTGTATTGAATTAATGCTTAACGCGGCAAATTTAGCTTTTGTAACTTTCGCGCGCATTAATGGCAATTTGGATGGACAAATCGTTGCTTTTTTCACGATGGTGGTTGCCGCTTGCGAAGTTGTAGTCGGTCTAGCAATTATCGTGACAATTTTCCGTTCCCGACGATCAGCATCTGTTGATGATGCTAGTTTGTTGAAGCGGTGATTTAATGATTGGTTATTTAATTGGGCTACCGCTTTTGGGAGCTGCAGTTCTATTACTTGGCGGTCGTCGCACTGATAAGTGGGGTCACCTGCTTGCCACATTGCTGTCGGCTTCTTCATTTGCCCTTGGCGCAAAGTTATTTTTTGAGATGTTAGCTCGACCAGCTGAAGAACGAGCAATTTCGCAGAAATTGTTTACTTGGATTCATGTTGGAAATTTCCATGTGGATGCCGGTCTCTTGCTAGATCAACTTTCAATTTGCTTTGTACTTTTGATTACTGGCGTTGGCACATTAATTCATATCTATTCAATTTCTTACATGTCACACGACCATGATCGCCGCAGATTCTTCGCTTACTTGAATTTATTTATTGCTGCGATGTTGCTTTTAGTACTTGGTGATTCTTACTTAAATCTATATGTTGGCTGGGAAGGCGTCGGTCTAGCCTCATATTTATTAATTGGATTCTGGAATCAGAAACCAACTTATGCCACGGCTGCAAAAAAAGCTTTCGTTATGAATCGCATCGGCGATATGGGACTTTCGTTTGCAATCATGATTTCGTTTGCCACGCTTGGTGCCGTTTCGTTTAAAGATGTGGCAGAGCGCGCACCAGCAGCTTCAAATGCGGCGCTAACTGCGATGGGAATTATGTTGTTAGTTGCGGCCACCGGAAAATCTGCCCAATTTCCATTACAAGCTTGGTTGGGAGATGCGATGGCTGGCCCAACTCCAGTTTCCGCTTTGATTCACGCAGCGACCATGGTGACAGCTGGCGTTTATTTAATTACTCGCTCAAACTTTATTTTTGATTTAGCGCCAGATGCGCAATTAGCTGTTGCCGTAATTGGTGCAATCACATTGTTATTCGGTGCGTTAGTTGGTACCGCAAAAGATGACATCAAAAAAGCGTTGGCTGCATCCACAATGTCACAAATTGGTTACATGATCTTAGGAGCTGGATTAGGACCAGTTGGTTACGCCTTTGCCATTATGCATTTATTAACTCACGGATTCTTTAAAGCCGGAATGTTCCTTGGCGCTGGTTCAGTAATGCATGGAATGAATGATGAAGTTAATATGCGTAAGTACGGCGCCCTTCGCGCTGCGATGCCATTAACTGCAATTACTTTTGGACTTGGTTATTTAGCAATCATTGGAATTCCGCCATTTGCTGGCTTTTATTCCAAAGATAAATTAATTGAAGTTGCCTTAAATGCCGGTGGCATTAAAGGTTTATTACTTGGTGGCGCAGCCTTAATTGGCGCAGGAATTACTGCGTTTTATATGACGCGAGTTGTGGTTTTAACATTCGCTGGGAAAGCGCGATGGGACCACGAAGCGCACCCACACGAATCACCTGCGCTGATGGTAATCCCAATGATTTTGTTGGCTTTTGGTTCCGTTGCTTCTGGTTATTTATTTACTCGTGGCGATGCTTTAGTTAAGTGGTTAGAACCAGTTGTAGCACCACATCATGGTGAGCATCATGAAGAACTTTATTCGCCACTAACTATTAGCGTTGTTGCGCTAACACTTGTGGCCATCGGTGTATTAACAGCCGTCTTGAAATACCGTGGGGAAGTTTCAAATTCCGCACCAGAAAATGTTTCAATATTTACTCGAATTGCCCGTCGTGACCTATTGCAAGATTCATTTAACGAAGCAGTGTTTATGCGCCCAGGACAGTCTCTAACCAAGACCTTGTTGAAGGTGGATCAATCGGCAATCGATGGAACAGTTCGAGCTGTTGCCGCATCGGCACTTGGATCTGCTCAAGGTTTGCGAAAACTTCAATCTGGTTTTGTTCGTTCCTACGCCGCAGTTATTTTAGGTGGCGTCGTCGCATTACTACTCGTGATTTGGGTGGTTACACAATGACTTTGACCATGATCGGTTTACTGCCGCTAATCGGCGCTTTAGTAATTTCGGCGCTTCCGAAAGCAAATGACAAATTAGTAAAACAGGCTGCACTCGCAACCACAATTTTCGTGGCTTTGGCTACATATGTAATGGCTGCTGGATTTGATCGAAAAGAAGTTGGTTTGCAGTTTTACGAAAGCTATAACTGGATTTCAGCTTTTGGTATTAAATATTCAGTGGGCTTAGATGGAATTGCCTTGGTACTAATTTTGTTGTCAGTAACTTTGGCGCCAATTGTTGTGTTAGCGGGCTGGAATGAATCTGACAGTGGTCGCTGGAGCGTAAAAACTTTTTATATTTTAATTCTGACTTTAGAAACGATGATGATCGGAGTGTTTGCTGCAACCGATGTCTTCTTGTTCTACGTTTTCTTCGAAGCAATGTTGGTTCCGGTTTATTTCTTAATTGGTGGATATGGAACTGGCGAACGCGCAGCTGCCGCAGTTAAGTTCTTGCTGTACAGCCTATTTGGCGGACTTTTAATGTTGGCCGCAATTATCGCGCTATATGTAATGTCTGGCTCGCAAGGCGGTCATACCTTTGATATCGGTGCGCTTTCACAATTAGAGATGTCAAAAGCTACGCAGAATTGGTTATTCCTAGGATTCTTTATCGCCTTTGCAATCAAAGCGCCACTTTGGCCGCTTCATACTTGGTTACCAGATGCAGCACATTCGGCAACACCGGGTACTTCAGTATTGCTGCTTGGCGTTTTGGACAAAGTTGGAACTTTCGGAATGATCCGATATTGCTTAACTTTATTCCCGGATGCATCGAAAACATTTACGCCAGTTATTTTGGTGCTATCGGTAATTTCAATAATTTACGGCGCATTCTTGGCAATCGGTCAGCGCGACATAAAGCGGTTAATTGCCTTCACTTCGATTTCACACTTTGGTTTTATCACTATGGGAATTTTTGCAATGACGTCACAAGGTCATAGTGGCGCGACCTTGTACATGGTCAACCACGGATTCTCAACGGCAGCGCTCTTCCTAGTTGCTGGCTGGATGATTTCGCGGCGTAAATCTTCAATGATTTCCGATTTTGGTGGCTTGCAACGAGTGACGCCGGTAATGGCTTGGTCCTTTTTCATTGCGGGAATGTCCAGCCTTGCGCTACCGGGATTATCTAGTTTCGTAAGTGAATTCTTAGTTCTGGTCGGAACATTTACCCGTTATCCATGGCATGCCGTAATTGCAACTTTCGGAATTGTTTTAGCTGCGCTTTATATTTTAATTCCAGTTCAACGTGCGCTGCATGGTCCGACAACTCCTGGAAATGAATCACTTTCAGATTTGAATTTACGAGAAAAGATTGCAATTTCGCCAGTAATTGCCGTGATTATTGCGCTTGGTTTCTTCCCCGCGCCATTACTAAACATTATTAATCCGGCCGCAACTGCAACCATTCAAGCAGCTGGTTTTAGTGATCCAACTGCAAAGATCGAGCAAGGGAATAACTAATGAGTTTTCAAACGCCAGCACTTGAGTACTCATTATTAGCGCCAGTTTTAATTGTTTTAGCTGGTGCAGTAATTGGAGTATTAATTGAAGCATTTGCACCGCGTGGGATTCGACCAATCACCCAACTTTCGGTAACGCTAGGCTCGCTAATAATTTCGCTATTTCAAGCTTGGCAAATTCGCGGCGAAACATCAAAGAGCGTGGCCCTCGGCGCAGTGATGTTTGATGGCGCCGCTGCGCTATTTCAAATTTCAATTTTAATTCTGGCGATACTGGGCGTGCTGCTAATTGCTGATCAAGATAATTTCACTGCGGTTGGCGCTGCGCTACCTGGTTCGGAAGAGGAACAGGTGGGCTTAGCTCAAGGATTGAAATTAACCGAAGTTTTTCCACTCACTTTATTTGCAGTTTCCGGAATGCTCTATTTCACCATGGCGACCGATTTGATTTCTCTATTTGTAGCGTTGGAAGTTTTCTCGTTGCCACTTTATTTAATGTCTGGGCTATCGCGTCGTCGACGCTTGTTATCCCAAGAAGCAGCGCTTAAATACTTTTTACTTGGCTCCTTTGCCTCGGCATTCTTCCTATTTGGCGCAGCATTTCTCTATGGCTACTCCGGTTCAATTTCGTTATCTGGCATCCATGCTGCGGTAGTTGGTGGCAGCGGTAACGATGTTATTTTGATGATTGGCTTGGTCTTCTTATCGGTTGGTTTACTATTTAAAGTTGGCGCAGTTCCATTCCATGCTTGGACGCCAGATGTTTACCAAGGTGCACCGACACCAATCACCGGATTCATGGCAGCGGCAACTAAAGTCGCTGCTTTCGCAGCAATGATTCGAATTTATTACACAACTTTTGCAAATGCGGAATGGTCGTGGCGTCCAATTTTGATCACGATTTCAATAGTCACAATGCTCTTTGGTTCGATTGTGGCGATTGCGCAACGCGATGTTAAACGGATGTTGGCCTATTCATCTATTGCACATGCTGGCTTTCTATTAACTGGCGTAATCGCGCTAAATAAATCTGGATTAAATGCTTCAATTTTCTATTTATTAACTTATGGCATATCAACAATTGGCGCATTTGCGATCGTAACCTTGGTTCGAGATTCAGGTGGCGAAATTACTGACTTAAATCGTTGGGCTGGTTTAGCTAAACGTTCACCACTAATTGCTGGAGTTTTTGCGCTCTTCTTGCTGACTTTTGCCGGAATTCCATTAACTGCCGGCTTTATTGCCAAGTTCTCAATTTTCTCGGCTGCCTTTGAAAATGGTGGCACTTGGTTAGTTCTAGTTGGTGTGATGTCTAGCGCGATTGCGGCATTTTTCTACATTCGAGTGATTGTTCTAATGTTCTTTAGAGAACCGGCAGATGATTCAACTTCCGTGATCATTCCATCAATCTTTACTCAAATAACGATCGCAATATCGGCAGCTTTGACAATTCTGATTGGTGTATTCCCGCAGCCACTGCTTAATTTAATTAATAATCTAGCTCTACTCGTGCGCTAATGGCTCGATTCGGCTTCCCCAGCATCGCATCTGACCTAGAAAATTTAATTTCCCAGGGTTTGGTCGATGTTGAAAAAGTCTTAACGCAACGAATTGAAGGAAAATATTTATTTGCAAATGAAACTTCAC
>JBEGQQ010000014.1:0-2756 GCA_041180925.1 Actinomycetota bacterium | reverse complement strand
CTTTAAAACATGCAAAAGATTCGCGCCATAAAGGCCTTATTTTATTGAGTCCAACAATGATGTGGACCGATCCGACCGAACTTTTATATTGGGCAAAAGATGGACGACCGATTACGGCGCTAGTTCCGGAACATGATGATTATTTAAAGCCAGATGAAGCGCGAGAAGTATTTAAAGTTATTCCACAAATGAAAATAATTCCAGTTTCTGGCGCGAAACATTTGTGGGTTGGTGAACCTATGGTTCATTTAGTTTTGAACGAAATTGTCAAAATTGTGGCACCTGAAAGGGCACCAATTCCTACTGAGTTTTAGATTAAATTAATTAGCTTCAGATCTCGGAATTACAACTTCTTGCAAAATCAAAATTATTGCAGCAGCTACCGGTACCGCTAAGACTGCACCGATAAATCCCAACAGAGATGTTCCAATCATTGCGGCAATGATTGTCACAACACCTGGAATCTTCAATTGCGTGCCCATAATTTTTGGCGCAATAATGTAATTTTCAATCTGCTGGTAAAGAATGTAAAACGCCAACATAATCAAACCCTGTGGCAAGCTTTGAGTTAAACCCACGATGGTGGTGACTGCAGCACCGATGTAATGACCCACCATTGGAATTAAAGCCACAATAAACACAATTAGTCCTAGAGCTACCGGAGATGGCAAACCAATCACCGCGGCTGCAATTGCTATGACAATCGAAGCCAAAAGTGAAACTGTTAACTGACTTCCGACGAAGGCGCCAATTTGATTAATGATTCCATTTGTAAGCGCAGCAATTCGTGGTCTACGCGTTGCTGGGACCATTTTCAATCCAAAATCGATGACATTTGGCAAAGAAACCAAAAAATATAGCGTCAAAATTAAAACTGTCAGGCCTGCAAATACTCCCGAAAGGATAGTTTTACCGACGCCAAGTACGCCGCCAAAAGTAGTGACTAAGATTTTTCCATCAGCTGTAATTTTAGAAATTTCTCGCTGGATCGTATCGACAATTCCATAATGATCATTTAGATTGGAAATTGTTTTTGAATTTGTTAATTGATTAATTAGTTGGGGCGCATTATCAATTAATTGTGTTGTTTGTCGAACAATTGGTGGAGCAATTATCACTGTAAACAGAATGAAAAAAATTACAACACTGGCAAAAATTGTTGCTACAGAAGCGCCACGTGACATTCCTCTGCGTCGGAAGAATTCGACACCGGGATTTAATCCTGATGCTAAAAATAAAGAAATTAAGATAAAAACCATTATTTGACTGGTTTGAGCTAAAGCCCGCAAAAGAACAAATGCTATTAATGCTCCCGAAGTTGCTAGAAATCCAAAATAAAAAGGCCGAGATTGATCTATTGGTGCCCCAGGTGCACCGTAATCAATTTGTGATTTGCGCTTTGATAATTTCGACGCACTTTTACGGATGTTTTTCACGATAGCCATGAAGTAAGTTTACGGATTAGTTTTCCAAAAACGGATTTAATCGTAGAGAATGCGCTCCATGTCAGCCCAAAGCGCCCGTTTTGGCTATTTTCAAGCAGGTTTGGCAGAATTAATTAAATGAGTTTGCCACCAAATTTGCCAAATAATTTTGGTCGCGCTGTTGACTTGAGCGCCCTAAGAAAATCCGCCACCGAAAATATTTCAATCACCGGAGTCGAAGTCAATGCCGAGATATTGACTTCTCAGTTATTACCATTATCTAAAACCAAACCAGTGATTATTTTGTGTTGGAGTCAACGCAGCCCTGAATCAGTTCAAACCATTCAAAAGTTGAGCCAGATGCATTCAGAAGACGGCGGCAAATGGCAATTCGCTCATGTGGATATTGAAAAACAACCACAAGTGGCACAGGCGCTTCAAACGAGGACAGTTCCTTACGCAGTTGCAATTGTGAACGAACAAATAATGCCGCTATTTGAAAATGCATATCCAGAGCAACAACTTAGAATGGTGATTGATAAAGTTATAAGTATCTCTGCCGAACAAGGAATTGGTACTGCGCCAGAAGAGAAAATCGAACCAGAGGAAGAAGCTGCGCTAGCCGCCTTGCAACAGGGAGATTTCAGTTTGGCGATTGAGAGTTACAAAGCTCTGCTAAATCGCAAACCAAACGACAAAGTTGCCAAGTTAGGTTTGGCGCAAGTCGAGCTACTAGCTCGGACCCAAGGAAGTGATCTAAGGACGATTGCTGGGCAAGCTGCGAGTGCACCAAGTGATGTCGCGCTTCAAATAAAGTGCGCAGATTTAGAGGTCGTATCTGGTCAATTAGAACCTGCATTTTCGCGTTTAATCAATTGCGTGAAAATCACAGCTGGTGACGAACGCGAATTGGCGCGGAAACATTTACTTTCACTTTTTGATTTGATTGATCCAACTGATCCGGTTTTAATTAAAGCTCGAGCTGCTTTGGCTAGCGCGCTTTTTTAAAAAACTATCAGCCAGATCCTTCAGTATTACCGGCATCAGCAGCCGTGACATCGAAAATTCGGTACTTATTAATCGCCTCTTTTACTAATTTCGATTTAATATCGCCAGATTTTGCAAGCTGGCTCAATGTTGCAACCACAATTGATTCGGCATCAACTTTGAAGTGGCGACGAAGGGCACCGCGCGTGTCCGATAACCCAAAACCATCAGTGCCGAGTGAAACAAACTTGTTTGGAACCCACGGTTGAATTTGATCCTGAACTGCGCGCATGAAGTCGCTGACTGCAATTACTGGACCTTCAGTGTTAGCCAATTTCTTTGTGA
>JBEGQQ010000013.1:0-11807 GCA_041180925.1 Actinomycetota bacterium | reverse complement strand
TCTGCGCCCAGAAAATCTCGGAGAATTCATCGGGCAAAAAAAGGTACGCGAGCAAGTTCGGATTCTGCTCGGCGCTGCTAAATCGCGCGGATCATCTGCTGACCATATTTTGTTAAGCGGTCCGCCAGGGCTTGGTAAAACAACTTTGGCATTTATTTTGGCTAATGAATTGGATGCACCAATTCGAATTTCAAGTGGCCCGGCAATTACGCATGCGGGTGACTTGGCTGCAATTCTCTCCTCGCTCACCGAAGGCGAAATTCTCTTTCTTGATGAAATCCATCGGTTATCAAGGCCAGCTGAAGAGTTACTTTATTTAGCAATGGAGGATTTCCGAATTGATGTCGTTGTAGGCAAAGGCCCAGGGGCAACTGCAATCCCGCTAGAACTTCCGCGATTTACTTTGATCGGCGCAACGACTAGAGCTGGCCTGCTACCGGCGCCTCTACGTGATCGCTTTGGATTTACGGCTCACTTGGAGTTTTACGAGCCAGACGAATTAGCTCAAATAATTGAACGCAGTGCTCAAATTCTAAATTTAAGAATTGATAAAGATGCAATTGTGGAGATTTCCAGTAGGTCACGGGGAACGCCTCGGATTGCAAATCGGTTACTCCGCCGAGTTCGTGATTTCGCTGAAGTTAATAAATCTAAAAATATTTCATTAGCCCTGACGAAGGATGCGCTACTTACATATGAAGTAGATCAACTTGGTTTAGATCGATTAGATCGCGAAGTTTTGAAAGCATTAATTGAAAGATTTAACGGTGGGCCAGTTGGAGTTTCCACACTTGCAATTGCAGTTGGCGAAGAGATCGAAACAATTGAAGCAGTCGCTGAACCTTTCTTGGTTCGTACTGGATTAATGGCTCGAACTTCTCGAGGTAGAGTGGCTACAGCGATGGGATTTAGTCATTTAGGCCACGAAATTCCGCGCCATTTCGACACATCTGATTTTGACGCTTAAACTCTCGCCCTATGTCAACACAATCGCAATCGACAAAAAAATCTGGCCACCCAGGTCGCACCCTTGCGGTTCTTCTCCTAGTCATCATCATTGCTGGCGCAAGCGCGCTCTTTTTTGATGCTGGAAAAGTTCGCCTCGGTTTAGACCTTCGGGGTGGTACTAGCGTTACTTTGCAACCTCGAATCGCTCCAGGTGAAAAAGGAAAAGTAACTAGTGATGCGATTGACCAAGCAGTCTCAATTATCCGCCAACGTGTTAACTCACTTGGCGTTGCTGAATCTGAAGTTGCGGCGCAAGGATCTGGCACAAATCGCCAAATAGTTATTTCGGTACCGGGCGATACCGGCCGACGAGTTGTCGAATTAGTTGGTCAAACTGCCGAACTTCGATTTAGACAAGTTCTTGCTGAAGACAACAGCGGCACTGGAAGCGCCACCGGAAGCGCCACACCGGCACCGGGGATAAGTGCCGAAATTAATGCAAAATTCGCAGCGCTTGATTGCACTAAACCTGAAGCACATCAAGGGACTGGTACTGATCAGCCAAGTGACACCATTGTTACCTGCGGTCAGAATTCAGCGACGAAATATATTTTAGGTCCGGCTGAAGTTTTAGGCCGAGAAATTTCAAAGGCATCTGCTGGAGTTGATCCAACAACTGGAACAGCCTGGATGGTCTTTTTAACTTTTAACGGCGAAGGTACAAAGAAATTTGGGACTTTAACTACACGCGTAACAAATTTAGCTTCTCCGCTTAATCAAGTGGCAATCGTCCTTGATGGTCAAGTTGTTTCGGCACCTAGAATTAATGAGCCAATTAATTCTGGTAGCGCTCAAATAACTGGCTCATTTACTCAAGCAGATGCGTCTGGACTGGCAAATGTTTTGAAATATGGTGCGTTGCCATTGGCCTTTGATCGTGGCGAAGTTCAACAAGTATCGCCGACATTAGGAGCTAATCAATTAAACGCTGGTTTGTTAGCTGGTGGTTTAGGTTTGCTTCTAGTTGTGCTTTATATGTTCGCGTTCTATCGCGGCCTTGGAATTGTTTCGGCAGGCTCCCTAGCGGTGGCAGGTTTAATTCTGTATTTATCAACAACAATTTTGGGTAAAACCATTGGCTTCACGTTGACTCTTGCTGGTATTGCCGGCGCTATTGTTTCAATTGGAATTACTGCCGACTCATTTATTGTTTACTTCGAACGTATTCGTGACGAAATTCGAGAGGGTCGAACTCTTCGTTCGGCCGTGGAAACCGGTTGGCAACGAGCTCGCCGAACAATCTTGGTTGCAGACTTCGTCTCAATTATTGCAGCAGTTTTACTTTATTTCTTCGCGGTTGGTGGCGTTCGCGGTTTCGCCTTCACACTTGGGTTAACCACTCTCATCGATTTAGCTGTGGTTTTCTGGTTCACCAAACCGCTTATGACAGTTCTTGCCAGAACTAAATTCTTTAATTCCGGCTCTAAGTTATCTGGTCTTTCACCAGAAAGCTTGGGCGGAATCCGGAAGGGAGCGTAATCAATGTCAAAGCTAACTGGTCTTGGCGGTCGATTACACCGCGGCGAAACATCATTTAATATCATTGGTTATAGAAAACGTTGGTATGCGTTATCTGGCGCTTTAATAATTGCATCGATTGGTGCCCTAGCAATCCAAGGTCTGCACCTTGGAATTGAATTTAAAGGCGGTGCGGCCTATTCAGTAAATAAATCCGGCGCCACCGTTAGTCTAGCTGAAGCAGCTGTTAGTGAAGCTGGCATCACTGGCGAAACCATTGTTCAAAAAGTTGGTAACAGCACCGTTCGGGTTCAAACCGGTGCGTTGACTAACGCAGAATCAAATGCGTTACAAAGCGCCTTAGCTTCGAAGTTTGGTGTGACTTTAGAGAATATTGATACCCAAATTATCGGACCTTCATGGGGTAAGGAAATTACTCGGAAAGCGTTGTACGGTTTATTTGGTTTCTTGATTGTGGTGATGATCTATCTCGCAGCTGCCTTTGAACCGAAAATGGCAGCGGCTGCAATCATTGCGGTGATTCACGACGTATTTATTACCGTTGGAATTTATGCGCTAGTTGGCTTCGATGTAACACCTGCAACTGTGATTGGCTTTTTAACAATTCTTGGCTATTCACTTTATGACACGGTTGTCGTGTTTGATAAGGTCCGCGAAAACACCCGAGCAATTACAGCCGGAAGTAAATCCACTTATTCTCAAGCAGTAAATCTTGGCGTCAACCAAACGCTGGTTCGCTCCATGAATACCTCATTGATTGCATTGTTGCCGGTTGGGTCAATTTTGTTCGTTGGTGCTGGATTGCTTGGTGCCGGAACACTAAAAGATTTGTCGCTAGCTCTGTTCATTGGTTTGGCAACGGGTACCTATTCTTCGATATTTATCGCACCACCAATATTGGCGCAATTACGTGAGCGCGAACCAGAAATGAGAGCGTTAGCAAAGCGTGTGGCAGCTCGTGGCGGCGTACTTCCTGTAGGAACGGTTGCTTCTGTCGCAATGGAAGAAGCGGCCCCAGGTTTCGATAATCGAATTGAACGTGGACCTCGCAATCAACCAAAGCGCAAAAATCGACGTAAATAATTTGTAATCATGAGTAACCTGATCGCCCCGGTGATCGGTGAACTACGCCAACACCATCCTAAAGTTGATAAAAGCGATGTTGAACGCGCGTACGAAATTGCCAAAAAAGCGCACGAAGGTCAACTTCGAAAATCTGGTGATCCTTATATAACTCATCCAGTTGAAGTGGCTCAAATTTTGGCCGAATTGGGAATGGATAAAGCCACTGTAATTGCGGCGTTGTTACATGACACCGTTGAAGATACGCAATATTCCTTAACTCAGTTGCGTGACGACTTTGGCGATGAAATCGCAAACATTGTTGATGGTGTAACGAAGCTAGATAAATTGACTTACGGTGACTCTGCCGAAGCAGAAACAGTTCGCAAGATGGTTGTGGCAATGTCACGAGATATCCGAGTTTTGGTAGTAAAACTTGCAGATCGCTTGCATAATGCCCGAACTTGGAGTTTCGTTGAACCAGAGTCAGCAGCGCGGAAGGCGCGTGAAACACTTGATATTTATGCGCCGTTGGCGCACCGGTTAGGTATGAACGCTATTAAATGGGAATTAGAAGATCTCTCTTTCCATATCTTGGAACCAAAAAAATATGAAGAGATTGCGCGTTTAGTTGCCGAACGAAATCCGTCTCGTGCGGCAATCACGGAAGAAGTTATCAAGACCGTCTCCGAAGATTTAAAGCGCGATGGAATTACCGCTACCTAACTGGAAGACAGAAACATTATTTTTCGGTTTATCAAAAGATGGTTAATCGCGGCCGTGAATTTAATGAAATCTATGATTTAGTTGGCATTCGCGTTCTAGTAGAAGATGTCAAAGATTGTTATGCGGTTTTGGGTTCAATTCATTCGAGATGGAGCCCAGTTCCTGGCCGATTTAAAGATTACATTGCGATGCCCAAATTCAATCTCTATCAGTCCTTGCACACGACTGTAATCGGCCCAAATGGTAAAGCTTTGGAAATTCAAATCAGAACTTTTGATATGCATGCCCGAGCCGAGTTTGGTATCGCTGCGCATTGGAAATACAAGAGTGGCGCAAAAGATCAGAGCAATCCGGAAATGATTTGGTTACAACAATTACATGCGTGGCAGCAAGAAACTCAAGATCCAAGTGAATTTTTAGATTCACTTCGCTTTGATTTAGGCAGCCCGGAGGTTTATGTATTTACCCCTAAAGGAAATGTAATTGCGCTGCCAGGTGGTTCAACGCCGGTTGATTTCGCATACACAGTTCACACGGAAGTTGGAAATAAATGCGTAGGTGCCAAAGTAAATGGTCGGCTAGTGCCACTAGAAACAAAATTAAATAACGGAGATGTAATTGAAATCGTAACCAATAAAAATCCAACTGCAGGCCCGAGTCGAGATTGGCTCAATTTTGTAAAAAGCCCAAGAGCTCGTTCCAAAATTAAAGCTTGGTTTACGAAAGAACGACGCGAGGAAGCTATTGATGCGGGGCGGGAATCTATTGCCAGACAGATGCGCAAAGCTGGATTACCGTTGCAAAAAATCTTTGCTGGCCATTCTTTGCTGGAATTAGCTCATGAATTGCGCTATCCAGATATTGATTCACTTTATTCAGCTGTAGGTGATGGGCATATTTCACCGGCAGCTGTGATTGATAAATTAATGGTCGCGCTAGGCATCGAAGATTCACACCCTGAACAAACAATGGAAGTGCCAACCGGTTCGCCAATTGTTCGTAGAACATCTAGCGCCATTGAAGTAGAGGGTGAAG
Source organism: Actinomycetota bacterium (assembly GCA_041180925.1). GTDB lineage: Bacteria > Actinomycetota > Actinomycetes > Nanopelagicales > Nanopelagicaceae > ZLKRG08. The sequence continues at coordinate 6,497 of JBEGQQ010000013.1, read as the reverse complement.
GTGATGTTTTAGTAAAACTTGCCCGTTGCTGCACGCCAGTTCCAGGTGATGAGATTATGGGATTTATTACTCGAGGCAGTGGCGTATCAGTTCATCGCAAAGATTGCGTGAACGCTGGAGATTTAACTAAGCATCAGCATGATCGAGTAGTTAAAGTTAAATGGTTAGCTGGCGCTGCAACTATCTTCTTAGTAAATATCCAAGTTGAGGCCCTTGATCGTGCCGGTTTACTTTCAGATATCACGAAAGCTTTGGCCGATCAGCAAGTAAATATTTTAAATGCAGCAGTTAGTACTTCTAAAGATCGCGTCGCTATTTCGCGTTTTACTTTCGAAATGGCTAATGCGGTCCATTTAGATTCAGTACTGGCGGCAGTGCGCCAAATCGAAGGCGTTTATGATGTCGCGCGCGTTGTTAATAATTAATTGAATTCAGCTAGATTTCGTTCAGCTTCAATCAACCAAATTTTACGAGCTGCTGCAGCATCGATTGCTTCTTGCGCCTTTTTGGCGTTTCCGGCAGCTTGAGCCTTCTGGGCTGCGCTTTCGTATCCAGCAATCGCTTTCTTCAACTGATCAACTACATCTTGCGCACGTGCTTTGGCAGCAGGATCACTCTTACGCCATTTCTCTTCTTCAGCTGCTTTAATTGAGTTGGCAACTTTGTCGATTCGTTTATCCATTGCTGCTCGAACATCACGTTTAGTTATTCCGATTTTGCTCCATTCATTCATGAGCTCACGGAATTCCTTTTTCACTTTATCCAAATTATCGAAAGGTACCAGCGCTTCAATTCTTGGTAGGAGCGCTTCGCGCTTCGCTTGGTTTTCTGCCATTGAACCTTCGCGCTTTTCTAAATCGGCATTTTTTGCAGTGAAGAATTTGTCCTGCGCGGCCTTAAATCGATTCCATAATTTTGTATCTTCCGAATGTTTACCGCGTCCGGCTGATTTCCATTGATCCATCAAAGCTTTGTATTTCTTAGCAGTATTTGCCCAATCAGTTGAATCAGCTAGTTTTTCGGCTGCATCAACAATCTCTTGTTTAACTGAGGAGATTCCCTTTTGAACTTCGGCAAGTTTGGCAAAATGAGTGCGCCGACGCTTATCGAATTTGTTTCGAGATGATGAAAATCTTTTCCATAGGTCGGCGTCTGTTTTCTTATCTAACCGTGGAGCTTTCTTCCACTCATCAAGCAGTGATTTCAATTTTTCGCTTGCTTTCTTCCATTCCTCAGAGTGGGTCAAACTCTCTGCTTCTGAAACAATTCGTTCTTTTAAAGTAAGCGCTTCAGCTCGCTTGGCTTCCTTCTCAGCCTTTGCGGCAGCTTTCTTTGCTTCATAGTCAGCGCGATAGTTTTCAATTAGCGCAGGTAATTGATCAACAGAAGCCACCAATGCCTGTAAATCACCTACGGCATTTATATGGTGTATTTGGTCGCGCAATTTATTAACGGCATCATGTGCATCAGATGGAACCATTGCACCGGTGCGAATTCGATCACCTAACAAAGCTACTTCAGAGGCAACTGATTCAAATTTTCTAACAAAATATGCCAAAGCTTCATCTGCAGATTTGCCGGGATACGAGCCAACTGCTCGTTCACCAGTTGGCGTTTTAACGAAAACAGTTCCATCATCTGCAACTCGTCCAAACTTAGAAGGATCTCCGATCAACGCTGTTGCAGTTGATGGTGAGACGTGGCTTGCGACCTCAATTGGATTTTCGCTCATTTAAATCTCCTTCTAGTTGCGCGTAGGCTCGAGAGCTTTCCGTTATAAAGTGCTTAGGGCGGTAAAGGTACCCTTACTTCACATATCTAGAAAAGTCGGGGGTAATTCCACTTGTTCATCGCCTCATTTCCCGCTCAAATGTTTGCGACCAATTGTTGGATTTTGGCGACCAATAAAGGAAGTGAATGCGTCATCGTTGATCCCGGGATGCCAGATGTCAGCTTCGAAGTGAGTTCTATCGTCGAAAGTAATAATCTGAAACCGGTCGCAGTTCTTGCAACCCATGGCCACTTGGATCATACCTACTCGATAAAACCAATTTGTGATGGCTATGAGATTCCAACTTTGATTCATCCGGAGGATCGACCATTTCTCGCCGCACCCGAAAAATTACATGGCGCCGAATTCACCGCAAATTTTATTACTGAGAAATTTTCTGAAAGCAAGGAAATTCGAGAAGTTAAGAACGGCGAAATCCTTGATCTCGTTGGCATGAAATTTGAGGTGATACATGCACCTGGTCATACTCGTGGTTCAATAATGTTTAAAGTAGATGACGAAATACTGATCTCAGGAGATGTGCTATTTAAAGGGTCGATTGGCAGAACTGATTTACCCACCGGCTCCAACACTGATATGACAGATTCACTTCGAAAAAAGGTTCTCCCTTTGGCAGATTCTTTAAGAGTTCTGCCAGGACACGGGCCAGAAACAACGATTGGTGATGAAAGAAAATACAATTCGTTCCTAAAACAAATAATTGCCGGGGGATACTAAATGGGGAAGCAGTTCCAAGCGCCAAAAGGCGTTAGTGAATATTTCCCACCTCGATCAGCAGGATTTGAATACGTTCGCGATTGTTTAATTGCTCCCGCCAAATTGGCAGGTTATGAATTATTGGAGCTTCCAGCTTTTGAAGATACCGAACTCTTTAATCGCGGAGTTGGCGAATCGACCGACATTGTTACGAAAGAGATGTACACCTTTGAAGATCGAGGTGGTCGTTCAATAACTTTGCGCCCCGAAGGAACTGCCGGAGTTATGCGCGCAGTAATTGAACATGGATTAGATCGTGGCCAACTCCCAGTGAAAGTTTGGTATGCGGGTGCGTTTTTTAGAGCGGAGCGTCCACAAAAAGGAAGGTATCGTCAATTTTACCAAGTAGGAATTGAAGCAATTGGCCTTGATGATCCATTGATTGATGCCGAAGTTATCGCAATCGCAGATGCTGGTTTCAAACGAGTCGGTCTTAAGAACTATAAATTAATGATCACCTCGCTCGGTGATGCTAAATCACGGGCAGCTCATAAGGTCGATCTAGTTAAATTTTTAAAAGGACAAAAATTAGACGAAGCAACTGCATTACGTGCAGAAATAAATCCGCTACGAATTTTCGATGATAAACGAGAAGAAGTCATTGCCATGATGGCCAAAGCACCATTACTAATTGATTATTTAAGTACCGAATCAAAAACTCATTTTGCTAAGGTTTGTGAATATTTGGATGGTTTGGGAATTAAATATGAATTAGCACCGCGATTAGTTCGCGGGTTCGATTACTACACGGGAACAACGTTCGAATTCGCTCACAATGATTTAGGTGCGCAATCCGCAATTGGTGGGGGTGGTCGATATGACCGGTTGATGAATGAATTGGGTGGCCAAGATTTATCTGGAATTGGCTACGGTCTAGGTATCGATCGAGTTTTACTAGCTGCGGAAGCTGAAGGTATTTTGAAATCTGATTTATCGGCGCCGGACTTATTCCTAATCCCACTTGGTACGGATGGTTCAGCCTTGAAAATTGCAAACGATTTACGCAATGAAAATGTAAAAGTTGAAATTGCATTTGGTGACCGCGCTCTCAAGGGTGCGATGAAAGCAGCTGATAAATCAGGTGCTCGCTATGTAATCGTGCTGGGAGAGGCCGAAATCCAATCGGGAGATGTTGAAATTAAAGCGATGGCCACAGGCAAGGTCGAACGCGTTAGAATTGCCGACCTCGCAAAGTTCTTCAACTAATAATTTAGGAATCCAAGGATTTAAATGTTGCGTACACATGGCGCCGGCGCTATCAGAGCCGAACACGTTGGCAAGACGGTAACTCTTGCGGGTTGGGTGGCGCGCAGACGAGATCATGGCGGCGTCGCTTTTATCGATTTACGCGATGGCACCGGTTGGTCTCAAGTAGTAATTAATGATGAAAAAATCGCAGGATCGTTACGCGCCGAATATTGCCTAAAAATAGTTGGTGAAGTTTCGAAGCGGCCAAGCGGCAATGAAAATAGCAACATCCCAACTGGCGAAATCGAAATCATTGCCAAAGAAGTTGAAATTCTTAGTGAAGCCGCGCCATTGCCGTTTCCGGTAGATAGCGGTGAAGATGTAGATGTTAACGAAGAAGTTCGACTTCGTTACCGGTATTTGGATTTGCGCCGCGAGGGTCCAGCAGCAAATTTAAGATTGCGTTCGAAGGTAACCTCGACGATTCGCCGGGTGATGGAAGCTGAACAATTTCACGAAATTGAAACTCCATATTTAACTCGCTCGACACCAGAAGGTGCTCGTGATTTTTTAGTGCCAGTTCGGCTTCAACCTGGTAGTTGGTACGCCCTTCCTCAGTCACCACAATTATTTAAGCAACTTTTAATGGTTGCGGGCATGGAACGTTACTATCAAATTGCTCGTTGTTTCCGAGATGAAGATTTTCGAGCTGATCGGCAACCAGAATTTACCCAACTTGATATCGAGATGTCCTTTGTCGACCAAGAAGATATCTTGGCGCTGACTGAAAAACTTTTAGCTGAAATTTGGAAAACTGTTAAAAATTATTCAATAAATACACCAATCGAACGGATGACTTACAAAGATGCGATGAACCAATATGGTTCAGATAAACCAGATCGACGTTTCGATTGCAAGTTAGTTGAAATGACTCAATTCTTTAGCCAAACAAATTTTCGAGTTTTCCAAGCCGAATATGTTGGCGCAGTAGTTATGCCGGGCGGCGCCGCATCGCCACGTCGCGAATTGGATGCCTGGCAAGATTGGGCAAAAGCGCGTGGCGCTAAAGGATTGGCTTACATCTTGGTTCAAGAAGATGGAACTTTAGCTGGGCCAGTTGCAAAAAATTTATCGGAGAATGAAATTGCTGGAGTAGCGGCAAAGGCTAGCGCCAAACCTGGTGATGCCATATTTTTCGCCGCCGGTAACAAACGAGATTCGCAAGCTTTGTTAGGTGCGGTTCGGTTAGAAATCGGAAAACGTTGCAATCTAATTGACGAAAATCAATGGGAATTTCTCTGGGTTGTCGATGCTCCAATGTTTGAACCAACTGATGATGGTGGTTGGACTGCAGTTCATCATCCATTTACTGGTCCAAAACCAGAATTTTCGAAAACTTTTGTTTCCGACCCAGGTTCTGCTCTTGCCTATGCATATGACATAGTTTTAAACGGAACTGAACTTGGTGGCGGTTCAATCCGAATCCACGATCAAAAGATTCAACGAGAGGTATTTAAAGTTATCGGATTAACTGAAGCCGAAGCCTCAAGTAAATTTGGATTCTTGTTAGATGCTTTTCAATATGGACCACCACCACATGGCGGAATTGCTTTAGGTTTGGATCGCTTAGCGGCATTGTTAAGTGGTTCTGATTCAATTCGTGAAGTTATTGCATTTCCGAAGACCGCTTCGGGAGGAGATCCGCTCACAGGTGCGCCAACACCGATTACTCCTGCGCAGCGTAAAGAAACTGGCATTGATGCGGTTATAGAGAAAAAATAATGAAAAAACTTCCCTTAATTTTCTTAACTTTAGCAATTGCGCTGACTGGATGTGGAACACCTTCACAAAAATATGGCGCATCTAAATCAGAAGGCGTCTACTTCACAGTTCCATATTCTTGGTATGAAATTCCAACTACAAGTTTAAATGCCGAAGAGAAGAAGAATGGCGATAATTTAGAACGAGCATTTCAAGTGAAATGGCAATTGGCATATTCTAAATCGCGCGATATCCGCCCAGGAGATGTTTTTAATCTAGCTACGCCAGAAGTGCCAGTTGTCTATGCTCGCGTTCGCGAATTATTTCCGGCCGAGATTAATTCCATCAATTACAACGAAATGCGAAATGTAGTTGTGCCTGTAACTAAGTGGCTCGAAGCTTCCGATAAGGAAAGCAACAACATCAATCTGCTGGATGATTATGATCGCATTGAAGTTGGCGCCCGGGGTATTCGGACCATCTTTACTTATGACTATAAAGGCAAAGCAAGTTATATAGATCAAACAGTCTTGTTGACCCCTGATCGCAGCAAGCTTTATATGTTCATTGTGCGCTGTTCAGTTGCCTGCCAAAAGAAATATAAGGAAGAAATGACAAAAATTGGCGATTCATTTACCGTTAGAGGTTCCAAATGAGCACAAATCTAAATAACCGCGAAGCAAATATTCAAAGCAGAACTCGCGATGTTGATCGCAAGACCCGAGTGCATCTAACGCTATTCGACCGAGCTAAATTCTTACTGCTATTTGCCGGAACATATCTATTTCTGGTTTGGGCTGCGATGTCCGACAACCCGCTGCTGTCTTTCAGTGATGCCGCAATCGAAGTTGCAAACAATCGGACTTGGATCTTTTACTTAGCCGCAATTGAAATCATTCGCCAGGTTCACTTTGCACTAAGCGAAATACTTGCTCCATACCACGGGATTTGGCAATCATATTTTCAACTTGTCGACCGAATAGTTCACCGATTTAGTGAC
>JBEGQQ010000012.1:0-3845 GCA_041180925.1 Actinomycetota bacterium | reverse complement strand
ATCGTTGCCAGATTCGAGCGCACCTTTAGATTCTTGAACATAAAGAAAACAACCGGCTAAAACAATTAAGCCGATTGGTAGATTAATTCCAAAAGCCCACCGCCATGAAAAATCGGTAGTTAACCAGCCGCCAATCAATGGTCCTAGCGCTGCCGCACCACCAATCGTGGAACCCCAAACGGCAAATGCGATCCCGCGTTCTTTTCCTTCAAAGGTGGCATTTAAAATTGAAACTGAAGTTGGCAGCATCATCGCGCCACCAAATCCTTGAACAATTCGCATGATGATTAGAAATTCTGGTGTTGGGGCTTGCGCTGCCAAAATACTTGAAAGCACAAAGATAAATACGCCAATAACAAAGATTCGTTTGCGCCCAAGTCGATCTGCTAAACGACCAAAAACTAATAACGTGGAAGCAAAGACCAAGGTGTAGGCCTCTTGAATCCACTGAACTTGCGTTGATGTGGCCTTTAAATCTCTAATAATTGTTGGGATGGCTACGTTAACAATTGTGGCGTCCACAATGATTGCGGCGACGCCAAGAGATAACGAAATAAGTCCGAGCCAACGCCTCTTATCCATCTAATCCCCCAGCTGTTAACTCTTTCGTTTGACGACAATCTATCGCCATCTGTTCCAGTAATGGATCTAAGCCATCAAATTTCAGCGTTTCACGAAGCCGCCATCCAAAAAATATTTCCGCGGGTTTGTCAGATAAATCTAGATCTTTTTCTTCAAGTGCATAGGCTTCAACTTGGCGCCCCCGAACCCCGACAAATGTCGGATTAGTTCCAATTGAAATTGCTGCCGGCCAAGTTTGGTTCTCCACGCGCAACCACCCGGCATAAATTCCATCGGCGGGAATCGTCCAATTTTCAATCGAACCTAAATTTGCAGTTGGGTAACCAATTTCGCGGCCACGTTTTTCGCCATGGACCACAACGCCTTCTAATTTAAAGTGGCGACCTAATAATTCTTTCGCAGTTACGACATCGCCCTCGGTAATCAATTTCCTAATTCTCGAGGATGAAATTGTCCCGTCCTTATTTAATAAATCAGAAATCTCTACTTCAAAACCAGCCGCTTTCAAACTGTCTACATTACCTGCCGCATCTTTACCATAAGAAAAATTCTTACCAATGACTAATCGTTTAACTTTTAATTGATCGCGTAGAAATTCTTCGAAATATCTTGGAAGTAAGCTGGCAATAGTTTGATCAAATGAAATTGTGCCAACCGAATCGGCGCCAGCTGCCAACAAATAATTCACTTTAGATTTATGGGTTGTTAATAATGTGGGTGCTTTGGCTGGGGCAAAAACGGTCATCGGATGCGGTGAAAAGGTAAGCGCTAAAACGGGATCACCGTATTTTTTTGCGGTCTGAAAAAGTGATTGGTGGCCTAAGTGCACGCCATCAAAATTACCGATTACAACGGTTGCGCCAAGTAATTCTTTTGGCGACCAGGATAAATTCATAAGCGTTATCTTCTCAGAGAAAAACCGCAATTGGTTTCGCTCGACCCGCTCGATCTTCTAATAGCGCCGCTAAATCACCGCTCGGAGTTAGCCCCGCAACAATTTCAGTAGAGCCTGTGGGGCTAATTGTGCGACCAAATTTCAATTCATTTGTTTCCATTAAGTCCAGTTCGCGAATTGGAAAGATTCCGTTAACCGCTTCGCCCAGTGGAATTATTTTCTCTTCCGAAGCTTGATCAATTGTAAATTTTCCAACTTCAGTTCGGCGAAGCGCCGTTAAATGGCCACCGCAATCTCGCGCAATGGCTCGGATATAGGTTCCGGCTGAACAGCTGACATCAATATCAACTTCGTCACCGCGAATATCTAAAATTTTAAGATCGTAAACTTCAACTTCGCGAGCTGGGATTTCAACATTTTCCCCTTCGCGAACTAAATCATAGGCTCGTCTGCCATCAATTCGAATTGCCGAAACTGAACTTGGTCGCTGCATAATTTTGCCGGTCTGTTTTGCAAAGGCTGCCGCGATATCAGTTGGAATTTCGGTGTTCGAAATTACTTCGCCCTCTTTGTCATCAGTTGAAGTTAATTGGCCAAGTTTTACTGTCGCCAAATATCGTTTCTTACCTGCCGTTATGTATTGCAACAATTTGGTTCCCGCATTTACGCCGAGCACTAAAACCCCAGTGGCCATGGGATCAAGCGTTCCGGCATGTCCGATTTTTCGAGTTCCGAGCCGCTTACGAGCAATCGCCACCACATCGTGGCTGGTCATGCCACTTGGTTTATCGATTACTTGAAAACCGTTAATCACTTGATTTGGTTTTAGGTTTCTTATAAGCATCTTCGGCAATTGGTTTTGCTTTTGCACTTAACGCCGAAATCTCTTCGTCATGCTTTTTAACATCTGCCAAAAGCGATTCCATCGCAACTGAAGTTTCAGGCAACGAATCTTCGAAAAACTCCAGCGTAGGCGTGATTCGAGTACCTAAATCTCGACCAACTGCAGTGCGCAATAAACCTTTCGCGCTATTTAATGCTTTGGCAGTATTTTCGCGAGCGACGTTATCGCCAAGTACCGTATAGAAAACCGATGCGTTCTGCAGATCGCCAGTAATACGAACATCGGTAATAGTTACAAAGCCAAGGCGCGGATCTTTTACTTTACTTTCTAGCGCCTCAGCTACTACGACCTTGATTCGATCCGCTACTTTCTGCGAACGAACGCTCATGGTTATCGCTTCTTCTCTTGCATTTCAAAGACTTGAATCGTGTCACCAATTTCAAGTTCCTTGACGTTTCCAATTCCGATACCGCACTCGTAACCATCGCGAACTTCGGTGACGTCATCTTTAAAGCGTTTCAAAGAATCAACCGTTAAGTTATCCACGATTACGCTGCCACCGCGAAGTAAGCGCGCCTTTGCATTGCGCTTGATGATGCCATCCATAACCAGAGAACCGGCAATGGTTCCGGCTTTCGATGACTTGAAGATTGAACGAACTTCGGCGTTACCCAAAATTGCCTCTTCGTATTCTGGCTTGAGCATGCCTTTAAGTGATAATTCAATATCTTCAATTGCTTGATAAATAACAGAGTAGAAACGAATTTCAACGCCTTGTTCGTCAGCATAGACGGCAGTTTGTGGTTCTGGTTTTGCATTGAAACCAAGCACGACTGCAGTTGAAGCCGAAGCTAAATCAATATCGCTCTTGGTAATTGCACCAACACCGCGGTGAATTACTCGCAGATCAACTTCGGCGCCAACTTCGATTGCCATAAGTGCATCTTCTAAAGCTTCAACTGAACCAGATACGTCGCCCTTAATAATGAGATTGAGCGTATTGATCTTGGATTGCTCCATGAAATCTTCCAGCGAAACTTTCTTACGCGCTTTAGCTAACGCTGCATGACGTTCTGCTGCCAAACGCTTTTCGGCGATCTGACGTGCCGTGCGATCTTCATCAGCGACTAAGAAGGAATCGCCAGCAGATGGAACTGAGGTGAAACCTAAAACTTGTACTGGACGTGATGGGCCAGCGAATTCAACTGGTTCGCCATCTTCATTTAACATCGCGCGAACGCGACCAAATGCACCACCAGAAACGATTGCATCGCCCACATTTAACGTTCCGCGCTGTACTAAAACAGTTGCAACTGGTCCGCGACCGCGATCTAAGTGGGCTTCAATTGCCACACCACGAGCCACGTCATTTTCAATTGCCCGCAAATCAATTGCCGCATCTGCGGTCAACAAAATTGCATCAATTAATTGATCGATGCCAGTGCCGTTTTTCGCAGATACATTTACGAAAATTGTGTCACCGCCGTAATCTTCAGCGATTAAGTTGTATTCCGTTAATTGTTG
>JBEGQQ010000011.1:0-2547 GCA_041180925.1 Actinomycetota bacterium | reverse complement strand
GCTGCGGAATGTAGATCGGTGCAGCATGTTCGTACATCTCGGCGACCAGGGCGCCAACTTCTTCAGCTGACTCTCCTTTAAATTTAAGTGCCAGTAAAAATTTTTTTATGGTTTCGTTATCGGTTTTTCCTTCGAGAATGTCGCGCATGCAAAAGCGCACTAATTCTTCGGGTAAGTCGAGGCGTTTTTCTAATAACTCAAGCGCCTGCGCCCATGCCATGCGTTAGGCAGTTGCGAGCGTGCGTGCCCGGATTAATTCGGCAGCAGTTTTTGTAATTGTGAATGGATCAATCGGATGCATTACCGATGCTTCAGCACGAGACCACGCTGCAAGCCATGAATCGGTTGCGCGGGCAATTACCACCATGATTGGCGGGCATTGAAATAATTCATCTTTAAATTGGCGAGCCATCCCCATTCCACCTTCGGGGACTGCCTCGCCATCGAGAATCAACAATTCGGCGCGAAGTTTTCCATCAGTACCGCGTTGATCCATATATAAGCGAAGGGCTGGTCCAGTGGCGAATTCAAGAATTTCAATCTCAGGAAGATCACTGGCAATTTTGGTTCCGAGCGCGGTTTTAATTGCAGAGCGGGTTGCCGAGTCGTCGGAATAGACCGCAATCCGTAATGTCATGCTGCCAATAATAGTCACTTAAGCAGAGTGGCTGAGCAGGTATTCGCTCCATGAAATCAGGTGGCACATTTCACGGATAGCACCTTCGACCCAATATGACCTAATTGCGCTTTTGCGCGATAATCGTGCCATGTCTAGCACCACTTACAAGGTGAATCGACCGAACTTGGTCGCAGTCGGAACCATTGTCTGGCTCTCGAGCGAACTAATGTTCTTCGCAGCGCTCTTTGCAATGTACTTCACCACGCGCGGTGTTCAAGGACCAGAAGTTTGGTTGCAATCAACTGAAATTTTAAATATTCCGTTCTCGGCAATTAACACCACAGTATTGGTGCTCTCCTCTGTTACCTGCCAATTTGGTGTCTTTGCTGCCGAACGCTTCCAACCAAATCGAACTGGATCGCTCTGGCAAATTAGCAAGTGGGGATTGCGTGAATGGTTTGCGTTAACCACCCTTATGGGTGCCTTCTTTGTGGCCGGTCAGATTTATGAATATGCCCATTTGGTTCAAGAAGGTTTAACACTTTCATCTAACGCATATGGTTCAGTTTTTTACATTACAACTGGTTTCCACGGTCTACACGTGACTGGTGGTTTAGTTGCATTTATGTTGGTTCTGCTTCGAGTTGCTAAAGCTCGTCGCTTCGGACATTCCCAAGCCACAACGGCAATCGTGGTCTCCTACTACTGGCACTTCGTCGATGTAGTTTGGATTGCGCTCTTCTCGGCAATTTACTTGATTAAGTAGTAAGGGGTTATTAATTGTTCGCTCGATTTCGTCGTACGAAGTTCGCAACTCCTGTTTTGCTATTTATCGCTTTAATCTTCGTCGGAAGTACCTTTTCATTTGCCCAAGCTGAAACTGCCAAGATTGCAGTTACTGAATCAGATCGCACAGCACAAATTGCCGAAGGTAAAAAACTATTCGCAGCCGGATGTTCCTCTTGTCATGGTCTAAATGCCGAAGGTGGCGAAATTGCGCCATCGCTAATTGGAGTTGGCGCGGCATCAGTTGATTTCCAAGTTGGCACCGGTCGGATGCCAATGGCAGATATGTCTGTGCAAGCAATGCGCAAGCCACCTGTTTATGACGAAGCCCAAACCGCAGCGCTCGCTGCATATGTGGCATCGCTTGCGCCAGGGCCAGCAATTCCTACCGAAGAGATGTTGAATTACGAGCGCGATGGGTCAACTGCCGAAGGTGGCGAACTATTTAGAACCAATTGCGCTATGTGCCATAACTTTGCGGCACAAGGTGGCGCCTTAACTCAAGGTAAGTACGCGCCAACTCTTATGGGCGTAGAACCAAAACACATCTACGAAGCAATGGTTACTGGTCCGCAATCAATGCCAGTTTTCAGCGACAAAACTCTCACCCCTGATGAAAAACTTTCAATCATCAAGTGGATTAAATCGGCCGAGAAAGAACCACAGCTTGGTGGTGCAGCGCTTGGTCGAGTTGGCCCAGTTACTGAAGGGTTATTAATTTGGACCTTAGGTCTTGGAATTTTAATTGGCGTAGCTGTCTGGTTAGCCTCGAAAGCAAGGTAGAAAAATGTCAAACGAACTCACACCGTTTCAAAATCCTGGTTTGCCAGAGCATAAACATCGCGAAGCCGATCACGATGAAAAAGTAGCAAAACGTTACGAACGTCAGATTGCATTACTTTTTACACTTTCAGCGATCTCTACCGTTGGAACTATTGGTACTTATATTTTCATGCCGCAAGATCTGATGATCTTTGTGCCAATTCTTGGTAACACCAATGCTCACCAATTATTTTTAGGTTTAGGACTTGCCGGTTCGCTCTTCTTTATTGGAATGGGCGCAATTCAATGGGCTCGTGTATTGATGCCAGATACTGAAGTAATCGCTGAACGCCACGAACTTCGTTCTGATGACAAAGATC
>JBEGQQ010000010.1:0-5134 GCA_041180925.1 Actinomycetota bacterium | reverse complement strand
CTAATCGCGGGTTTAATTCTTTTTCTTTGGTACTTATCTTTTTCAGCTACAAGGTTGGATCGGTTACATCATCGGGTCGAAACTAGTTGGGCAAATCTAGATGGTTTACTCCAGCGTCGTGCGGCCATTGCGCTAGAAATTGCACACTCAAATTTAGTTGATCCTGCGACTTCGCTGATTTTAACTAGTGCATCGCATCAAGCCAGAGAGGCGGCAATATCGGCAAGATCAGAAGCCGAGAGTGGTCTTTCTGGTGCGCTCGGATTATTACTTACAGATCAGTTGGCAACTGGTGTCGAGAAAGATTTACTTCGCGAATTAGCTGAATTAACGGACAAAATTAGAGTTGCGATCTCACTTCATGTTGATGCAGTAACTCGAACTCAAATGGTTCGAAAAAAATTAGTTTTTAGGATTTTTCGACTCGCAGGCACAGCGCCGTTGCCAATCAAATATGAATTCGAAGAAGATGTTCTTTAAAAAACTTGCATCAGTAGCTTCCATAGCCCTGTTAATCACACTGGCCGGTTGTGGCGGACCATCTGGCACCTTTACCGGGACCGAAGATGTTGCCAAACCAGTTTATGTCGTAAAGATCGACGACACTCGCGAAGCACATCCACAGATCGGGATTAATCAAGCTGATTTGGTTTTTATTGAACAAGTTGAGGGCGGGCTAACTAGGTTAGCTGCGGTATTTTCAAAAACGTTGCCACCAGAGATTGGCCCAGTTCGAAGCGCTCGAATCTCAGATATTGAATTGCTCGCACAATTTGGCAAAGTAGCCTTTTTATATAGCGGCGCACAAACTAAATTTCGGCCAGTACTAAAAAGCGCAAACCTATTTGACTTAAGCGCTGAACATGAAAGCCCCAAACTTTATTCGCGAAAAATCGGGCGAAATGCACCCGTCAATATGGTCATAAATACTGACGAATTATTAAGAATAACTAAGGAACGCAAATTAGATATCGCAAAATCAAAGAATCTTGGTTGGAACTTTGGGAAATTGGAAAAGCAACAACAAACCAATCCAATTAAATCAGCAACAATCAAATGGCCAGCATCGCGGTATGAGGTTAACTGGAATGGCAAAGGTTGGGCGATTTCACAAAATGGCGAAGCAGAATTTGATTCCGATGGAAAAGTGGTTGCACCTTCGACATTTGTCATTCAAAAAGTTTCAATCACGGATAGCGAATATCGAGATAAAGTTGGCGGCGTAACGCCATTTTCGGCAACTGTTGGAACTGGGAATGGTTGGATTTTGCGCAATGGATTTGCAGTAGCCGGTACGTGGAATCGACTAGATGAATCCAGCGGCACAACTTGGGTTGACCAGGATGGCAAAGAGATCAAATTCGCCACTGGCCAGATTTGGATTGCGCTCACGGACCAAACACCCGCGTTTGTTGAGCGTGTATTAAAGAAGTAGAATCGCGCATTATGAGCCAAAATAAACAAACAACAGGTACCGCTCGCGTAAAACGCGGAATGGCAGAAATGCTTAAAGGTGGCGTCATCATGGATGTCGTTGATTCCGAACAAGCCAAAATTGCCGAAGATGCTGGTGCTGTTGCAGTTATGGCGTTAGAACGCGTCCCGGCTGATATTCGCGCCCAAGGTGGCGTTGCTCGAATGTCTGATCCAGATATGATCGAAAAAATTAAAAAGGCAGTTTCGATTCCGGTGATGGCAAAAGCTCGAATCGGACACTTTGCCGAAGCTCAAATTTTGCAATCACTCGGCGTTGATTACATTGATGAATCTGAAGTATTGACACCTGCAGATTATGCAAACCATATAGATAAGTGGGCATTCACAGTTCCATTTGTTTGCGGTGCAACCAATCTAGGTGAAGCACTTCGCAGAATTAATGAAGGTGCCGCGATGATTCGCTCAAAGGGTGAGGCCGGAACTGGCGATGTTTCAAATGCAGTTACTCATATGCGCACAATTGGTGGCGAAATCCGCAGATTAACTTCGATGCGCGAAGATGAACTTTTTGTGGCGGCAAAAGAATTACAAGCACCATATGAATTGGTCAAAGAAGTTGCTGAAACTGGAAAACTGCCAGTGGTGCTATTTACTGCCGGCGGAATTGCAACTCCTGCGGATGCGGCGTTAATGATGCAATTAGGAGCGGATGGTTGCTTTATCGGTTCTGGCATATTCAAATCCGGAGATCCAGCAAAGCGCGCATCAGCTTGTGTTAAAGCGGCAACTTTCTTTGATGACCCAAAAGTTTTGGCCGATGTATCGCGCGGCTTAGGTGATGCGATGGTTGGAATAAATGTTTCTGATATTCCAGTTCCGCATCGTTTAGCCGAACGCGGCTGGTAATAAATGAAAGTTGGCGTACTTGCCCTGCAAGGCGATGTTCGCGAACATTTAAATTCTCTTGGTTGGCTTGGCGTCGAAGCAATACCGGTCCGACGATTAACTGAATTAAATGAAATCTCAGCACTGATTTTGCCCGGCGGCGAATCGACGACTATTTCAAAACTTGCAAGAACTTTTGGTTTATTCGATGAAATCAAGAAAAAGATTCAAAATGGCTTTCCAGTTTATGGGTCGTGCGCAGGCATGATTTTGTTAGCTGATCGAATCGTTGATGGGGTCCCTGGCCAAGAAACTTTCGGCGGGATTGACATGACCGTTCGGCGAAATGCCTTTGGCCGCCAAGTAGATTCATTTGAAGGTGAAATCGATTTCAAAGAAATTGGAAGTTTTAACGCAGTATTTATAAGGGCGCCATGGGTCGAGCAGGTGGGTAGCTCGGTAGAAGTTTTGGCAAGTGTGGCGGGCCATCCAGTTGCAGTTCGTCAAGATAATTTGCTTGCGACTGCCTTTCATCCAGAACTAACTGAAGATGCCAAAATTCATCGATATTTCTTAGATTTTGCCCGCGTATAATTACCATATAGATCGCAACATAATTCAGGGGTGTTAAATGTCAGGCCATTCCAAATGGGCGACGACCAAACATAAAAAAGCAATCATCGACTCCAAGCGGGCAAAAAACTTTGCCAAGTTAATCAAAGCAATCGAAGTTGCAGCGCGAAATGGTGGCGCAGATTTATCTGGTAATCCCACACTTTATGATGCCGTTAATAAGGCAAAGAAAAATTCAATGCCAGCAGACAATATTGAACGAGCGATCCGCCGTGGCGCTGGGTTAGATGGTGCTGGCGCAGATTGGCAAACCATCATGTATGAAGGCTACGCACCAGGTGGGGTAGCGCTTTTAATTGAATGTTTATCGGACAACCGAAATCGGGCCGCTTCCGAAGTTCGCGTGGCAGTCACTAGAAATGGCGGAACGATGGCCGATCCAGGTTCGGTTTCTTATTTATTTCATAGAAGAGGTGTTGTTTTAGCAAATAAAACTGGTGGCGTAACAGAAGAAAAAATACTTGAAGCTGTTTTGGAAGCGGGCGCCGAGGAAGTTAATGATCTTGGCGAAAGTTTTGAGATTGTTAGCGATGCATCTGATTTAGTTGCAGTTCGTTCAGCATTGCAAGCGGCTGGGATTGAATATGAATCTGCCGAAAGTCCGTTTCTGCCAACAATGTCGATTCCGCTTGATGCCGAGAATGCCAAAAAAGTTTTTGAATTAATCGATGCAATCGAAGAGTTGGATGACGTGCAGAATGTATACGGCAATTTCGATGTTTCCGATGAAGTTCTAGCGAGCCTCAACTAGTTAGAACTACCCCTGTTTTAGGCTTTCGCCATGCGAGTTTTAGGCGTAGATCCAGGTTTGACCCGATGCGGCATCGGGATTGTTGACGCTGCAAATTCCAAACAAAAAATTGATTTTGTTGCAGTTGGCGTGATCAAGAGTTCCCCAGATTTACCACTCGAGCAAAGATTATTAGAAATCGATCGCGGACTACGCGATTGGATTACCGAACATAAACCCGATGTAATTGCAGTCGAACGAGTTTTTTCACAACATAACGTGCGAACAGTTATGGGAACTGCGCAAGTTGCTGGGATCGCATTGGTGGCAGCTGCGCAATTCGGTATCAAAGTTGTGATGCATACTCCCAGTGAAGTAAAAGCTGCAGTTACTGGATCTGGGCGAGCTCGCAAGAACCAAGTTGGAGATATGGTGCAGCGCATTTTGAAATTAGAAGAGATGCCAAAGCCAGCCGATGCGGCTGATGCACTTGCGTTAGCAATTTGCCATGTTTGGCGGGGTAGTGCCGATTCGAAATTGGCAGTTGCGGTTTCCAAAGAAAAATCCCGATTAGCTAAATTGCGAGCTAGCGCATGATCGCCTCACTCTTTGGCACAGTTCGGAATTTAAAAAGCGATCGGTGTGTCATCGAAGTTGGTGGCGTTGGGTACCAATTACAAATTACGAATAAGACCTCAGGCGAGTTAGCACTTGGGGCGGATATTCAATTTCACACCTCAATGGTGGTGCGAGAAGATTCGATGTCGCTATTTGGTTTTTTAACTATCGAGGAGCGCGAACTTTTTGAATTACTTCAAACTGTAAGCGGAGTAGGTCCAAAAGTTGCATTGGCAATTACTGGATCGCTTTCAGTTGAAGAATTTGCATCAGCCATTTCTCGTAAAGATACCAAGACGTTATCGGGTGTTCCCGGAATTGGATCTAAAGGTGCGCAGCGAATGATTTTGGAACTAGGGACAAAGTTAAATTCTGCCAAAGAACCAAAAGTAACAGCTCAGATTGGATGGAGGAGTAATTTGGTTTCGGCCCTGACAAATTTAGGATTTAGTAATAAAGAAGCTGATGCTGCGATAAATGCACTTGCAGCGGAATTTGATGCAAAAGAACTTTCAAAAATGGCGAGCGGTGATGCGCTGAAGTTTGCGCTATCAAAAATTAAAAGATCTGGGATAGCTAAATGACCAACGCAAACGAACGCATAGTTTCAACAGGTGCTGACGATCGAGAACGTGGCACGGAACAAGTTCTGCGCCCAGAAAATCTCGGAGAATTCATCGGGCAAAAAAAGGTACGCGAGCAAGTTCGGATTCTGCTCGAAGCTGCTAAATCGCGCGGATCATCTGCTGACCATATTTTATTAAGCGGTCCGCCAGGGCTTGGTAAAACAACTTTGGCATTTATTTTGGCTAATGAATTGGATGCACCAAT
>JBEGQQ010000009.1:0-3925 GCA_041180925.1 Actinomycetota bacterium | reverse complement strand
AAAAGAGGCGATGCTTGATGTCGAATTTCATCAAGAAATTGCAAAATTTCGATTGGGCATCCATCGAAACTCTCAAATATAAAGACGAAGATGGTAATCCTTCATTCAAAGGCGTAAGTCGTAAAAAGCTATTCTGTGAAGATTCACCTGCTGGAATTGAAGTTAGATATTTTGAAGTCGAACCGGGAGGCCATACAACTCTTGAGAAGCATGAACACACCCACGTTGTAATTCCAATCCGCGGCAAAGGCTCTGCTCTGGTAGACAAAGAAGTCTTTGAAATTAATTGCAATGACGTAATTTATGTACCGACTTGGAATTGGCATCAATTTAGAGCCGCCGAAGACGATTATCTTGGATTTCTTTGTATGGTTACAGTCGAACGAGATCGACCAACGCTTCCAACTCAATCAGAAATCGATGAGATGAAGAAGGATGAACGAATTTCTGCATTCATTCGCCCGCGATCAAAGAATTAGTTAAATTTAATTATTGAAAGTAACCGTGACTGTTGCGGTAACAGTTTTATCTATTGTTTGCGTCTCATAGGCGCCAATGTCAGATGTCATGGTTGAATCCTTGGCAGTAACTTGAATCGGACCAGCTTTAATTGAGGTAATTGATCCTACTTTTCCGCCAACTGCAGATGTCATCGCTTCGGCACGAACTTTCGCATCTTTCATCGCATCTTTTAGTAATTGCGGACGTAATTTTGGAAGAGTTGAAATGTAATACTGTGGACCGTAATTACTTACATTAACTCCTGATTTCAAAACTGTTCCTAAATTTTGGCTTAATTTCGAAACCAACTGAACATCTTCCGTGCGAACCGTTACATCTCGGTTAGCACGATAATTCAAAATACGACCGGTTGGATTTCCATTTATATATTCTTCCGTAGGGTAAGAATTCACTGGGCCAAGTGTTAATTGATCGTCGGTAACGCCACCCTTTTTTAGATATGCAGTTACAGTATCGACATTTCCACCGATTTTATTTACTGCACTGGCAGCATCATTTGCGATTGCTTGAACACTCAAGGTCCAAACAGCATTATCTGAAATTGCCGAAACTTTTGCTGAACCAGTTACGGTAATTCCATCGCTGGATCGCGACGCAAACCCCGTTCCAACTTTCGCCAGACCGATTCCCATCGCAGAGGCAATAATTGCTGCTGCCGCAATAATTGTGATGGCTTTACGTTTCTCAATCGTAATTTCGTTTTCGGCCATTTACTTCTCTCTTTTATTAAAAATCAAATTGCTCTTAGGTGTGAAACTTCCTGTAAGTCTACTCCCCTATAAGGTTCTAATTCGATTTCCCAATCGTGACCTAAGGCTCGATTTAAAAGTTCACGGGTTCCTTCGCTATCGAAATTTTCTAAGGCGTTTCGTACTTGGTTTTCAGTTATTAAAATCGATCCCAATGAATCAATTGCAGCACGATGAAGACCAAGATCCGGCGTGAATCGATAAATTTCACTTTCAGAATTTGCTTCAAAGCGCAGGTAATGCCAACTCTTCAGTGCGACGATAATTTCTGGTATCAAATCTTTCCCGCGCCGCCATTCAATTTGTAACCGCTGTGCGCCTGGAACTAATGGCTGATTTCGCCACGAAAAATTCGAAATTCCAGTAATTGATTGCAGCGACCATTCAACATGTCGAATCAATGAAACCGGACATGAGTGGATCGTTAGAAATCCACGAAAGTTACTGTTCACTTTGCTCCTCGTAAGGTCTGAATCGGTAGACCTTCCCCAGTGCACCGATTGCCATTTATGGCAGTTTTTACGAGTTAATTGAGCGCCTTTATTCTCTCCCTTGCACCACAATCTGGTCAAGATGGCGCTTTCGGTGCCGTTAGACTTAGCACTAGTCAGACGCTTGAATCAGTACCGGATGAATGCCAAAACATTCCTTCGAATTTGCTGGGAAAGTAGAAAGACTGACCGGAAGTAAATTTCTTTCGGTCCCAACAAACGAAGGAAAAGTAATAAATGGCAACAGGTACAGTTAAGTGGTTCAACTCTGAAAAGGGTTTTGGATTCATTGCAGTTGAAGGTGGCGGACAAGATGTATTCGTTCACTATTCAGCAATTCAAGGCAATGGTTACAAGTCTTTGAACGAAGGACAGCCAGTAACTTTTGAAATCGTCCAAGGCCCAAAGGGTCCTCAGGCGGATCAAGTAGTTCCTAACTAATACTTAAAAAGTTAAAAAATCCCGCTGCGAAAGTAGCGGGATTTTTTATTTATAAAACTATTTCTTAGGAATCGGTGGGATTTCACCAATTTTTTTCATTTTGCGTGCCACAGCTTTTGCCGGAGATTTATCTTCGCCCTTTTTCCAAGCATCCAAATAATCCCAAGGTGCAATTTGTCCGCGACGAACCCACCAAATACTTGGATCGGTATTCCAGCTAATTCCAAAATGGACATGGGGCGAAGTTCCTTTAGCATCACCACTATCGCCTAATTTTCCTAGTAAATCACCGGCATTTACGCGCACTCCGACTTCAATTCCTGGTGCTACCGACTGCAGGTGCGATCCGTAATATCGAACTCCGTCATCACCCAAAATTGCAACCCATCGACCACCCCGAGTTGCTGGATCATTTATATTCCATTTGTATCGATCGATGCGATTTACATCAACGACTTCACCTGCAGTTACTGCAACAAAGGGGCAACCTTTTTTACCTAAAATGTCATTAGCCGGATAATCATGATGTGCTCTGGCATAGGTCACTTTGCAGTTTGGCACTGGAAAGGTATAAATCGGTTCGGCATGCGCAGTAGACGGCATGAAAATGAGAATCGAAATCAAGATCGCAATTTTTTTCACAGTAAGAAATTTTATTGGTAGCGTGCGCAGATGGCGGGAGATTTGCGGTGGGGCTTTCTCGGGTCTGGTTTCATTGCTGGGTTAGTGGCCTCAGATTTTGAAATTGCTGGATTAAAAATCACAGCCTTTGCTTCTGAGACAAGTATCAAATCACAGGCGCTTGCAGAAAAATATGGTGCCAAATCCTTGAATTCATATGAGGCGTTAGTTTCATCTTCAGAAGTAGATGCCGTTTATGTAAACACAATTCACCCAAAACATTTAGAACACGCCAAGCTTGCAATTTCTGCGGGAAAACATGTTTTGCTGGAAAAACCATTCACGATTAATGCTCGCGAAGCGCAAGAAATAGCTAATCTTGCAAAAGCCAAGAGGGTTTTTGTGCTTGAAGCGATGTGGACCAGGTTTTTACCCATGCATCAAGCTTTATTTAATGAACTTGGTTCGGGCGTAATTGGCGTTCCATATTTGGTGATGGCTGACCACTCACAATATTTGCCGCACGTACCGCGATTAGTTCAAAGAAAATTAGGTGGCGGGGCACTTCTTGATTTAGGTGTTTATCCAATTAATTTTTCGGAACGAGTTTTAGGTTCACCAAGTAAAATTTCAGCTTTTGGCCATTTAAATAGCGACGCGGTAGATGAGACAGTTGCAATTAATTTCCAATACGAAAATGGCGCGTTGGCCGCAATTACCACTTCTTCTAACTGCGCCGGGCCAATTACGGCAACAATTTTAGGCACTAACGGTCGAATCGAAATTAATCGCTCATTTTATGAACAATCAAGTTTCGCAATCTTTGATCAAAATAATAAAGTAATTTCGACTTATAACGAGAAAATTTCCGGCACGGGCCGTCAATATCAAGCAATTGAATTGGAAAATTGCGTAAAAGATAATTTGCTGGAATCAAAAGTGCTACCGCTAGCCAAAACTGTTGAAATTATGCAGATTATGGATGAAATTAGAAGTGAGATTGGCGTTACCTATCCATGGGCCGATTAAATATTTGAGTAAGATTACGCAAGTTGGGGGCAGTAGCTCAGGTGGTTAGAGCCCCGGACTCATAATCCGGTC
>JBEGQQ010000008.1:0-3750 GCA_041180925.1 Actinomycetota bacterium | reverse complement strand
TTGGCCGAGTCTGCCGTCATAAGAAAGATTTGCAACTAATTCATCATCAATAAAAAATCCATCAATTTGTCTATGAGATGGTTCGGTAACATAAATCGCAACATCAGCTGCGTTCGCGGCGGGCATAACAAAAAAAGATGCGAGCAATAATGTAATTACAAATAGCGCTCTTTTCATATTACTAAGTCACCAGATTTCGCAATTAATTTTTTCTCATCTGGATATGCAAGCAGTTCAACAATTTCATTTAATGGGAACCAACCAACATCATCAACCTCAGTTATTTGAGGAGCAAGTTCACCGCCAACCTCTCTAAATAAATAATGATGAACTGTTTTATGAATGCGATTACCGCCCGCCATAAACCAGAAATCAATTACGCCAAGTTCTCTAGCAATTTCACTTTGAATTCCAGTTTCTTCAGCAACTTCTCTAATTGCGGCCTGTTCCGGAGTTTCGCCTTCTTCAATATGTCCCTTTGGAAGTGACCAGAGCAAACGCTCACGACTTTGATCTTTTAAATCCCGTCGCCCAATTAATAGACCTTTAGTTCCGGTTGAATCAATAACTAATCCACCAGCGCTGACTTCATCCACTCGCTTGGCATATACCCGCTTAGCTGGTGCTTTTTTGGCAGCAGGATTTTTCGAGGGAGTTGCAGAACTATTTAAATTTGGTGGGGTCGGGCCCTTCGGACGTCGTCTGCGACGCTTTTTCCGTTTTGCCTCGCCACCGCCACCAGGCGCCGTGGTCATAGGGCAAGGTTACTGCTCTAGCCTTGGATACTGTGACAGCGAATTCAGAATTAGATGCCAGCGACCCTAAAGCCATCGCAGCAAACCTAGCTCGCACTGCGTTATCTGTGCGGCCACTTGCTAGCGACCTTGCAGAAAAATTCGCGAAAGCTGGATTCACACTCGCGCTAGTTGGCGGCCCAGTTCGAGACGCAATTCTTGGACGACTTGGTAACGATTTAGATTTCACAACAAACGCCAGACCAGATGAGACCAAAGCACTTATTAAAAAGAGCGCAGATTCACTTTGGGAAACAGGTCGCGAATTTGGAACAATCGCTGCACAGTTTGGTGATGTAACGGTTGAAATTACAACTTACCGCAGCGAAAAATATGATCCGGAAAGTCGTAACCCAGAAGTTGCATTTGGCGAGAACATAGAAGGCGATTTATTACGTCGTGATTTTACTGTCAACGCAATGGCACTTGAACTAACAACAAATCCACCGACATTTATTGATAACTTTAATGGTGTAACTGATTTACTTAAAAAAGTTCTAAGAACTCCCGGCTCGCCAGAAGATTCATTCTCTGATGATCCGTTGCGCATGATGCGTGCCGCAAGATTTGCATCTCAATTGGGATTTGAAGTTGATCCGAAAATTACCGCAGCTATTAAAGATATGGCGCCTCGCATTAAAATAATTTCAGCAGAACGAATTCGAGATGAATTTACCAAGACTTTAATGTCCAATGATCCCCGAATCGGAATTTCGATTTTAGTTGAAACTGGATTAGCGGAATTTGTGATTCCTGAAATCCCAAAGTTAAAACTTGAAATAGATGAACACCACCATCATAAAGATGTTTATGAACACACGCTAAAAGTTTTAGAGCAAGCAATTGCGTTGGAGGAGAGATTAGGTGGGCCAAATCTTGTAATTCGTCTTGCTGCGCTTCTGCATGACATCGGAAAACCAAAGACTCGCGAATTGATTCCAGGTGGTGGCGTTTCATTTCACCACCATGAAGTAGTTGGCGCGCGTATGGCCAAAGAACGGCTAAAAACACTGCGATTTAGCAATGAAATCGTGGATGACGTTTCATCTCTTGTCTTTTTACATCTTCGTTTTCACGGATATGGAACTGGTGAGTGGACCGATTCCGCGGTGCGCAGATATATTCGAGATGCCGAACACCAATTAATTCACCTACATGTTTTAACCCGTGCAGATTGCACAACTAGAAATCAACGCAAAGCCGAGAGCTTGGCCAAGATTTATGACTCACTCGAAGAGCGCATCGCGTTATTGATGGAGCAGGAAGAGTTAGAAAAAATTCGCCCCGACCTAGATGGTCTTGAAATCATGGCGATTCTTGGAATTTCGCCTTCACCGATTGTGGGGCGGGCATATCAATACTTACTTGATCTTCGATTGGATCGTGGGCCGCTTGGAGCGGAAGCCGCAAAAGCCGAGCTACTTAATTGGTGGAGCTTGAATAAGCCGCAAATTTAGCTTTACGAAGAAGTACAAATGCAGCTAGCGCATATGCGAATGCAATCAACCATGGCATAAATAGCGAAACTCCATCAGCGGGTAGAACTAGTGCCGAAATAATTGCACCGCTCACAATTGCGCCATTAACTGCCACATCATAAAAAGCAAAGATTCGACCGCGATACTCATCCTCAATTTTTGATTGAACGAGAGCATCGTTTGTGATTTTCAAACTTTGCCCAAAACCACCAACAAAAAAGGCAGTTGCAATCATCATAAATTCATTAGGAAAGATTCCAAATAACAATAAGAATCCAATTGGTGCCAACATAGAAATTCGAATCCATTTATGTCTTCCAAATTTTGCAACTCCAAATGGACCAGCTAACGCACCAAGACCAATGCCAACCCCAGCAATCGCTAGTGCGTAGGCAAATCCACGGAGACCAGCATCTGGATTATCAGTTGCATTAAAAGTATTGCGTTCTAATAGAAGTGCCATAAGTGTTAACGCAGTTATTCCACCACGTTGCACACCAGTAGCAAAAATTCCACGAAGTGCATCACCGTGAGAGCGCAGAATATGAAACCCCTGCAGCATCTCGCCCAAGCCCTTTATCTCTTGCGATATTTCGTGAGGAAGTGGTCCGATTTCTCGTTTCCCAATTCGCGAAGCAAAGAGCGCAGCCGTTAAATATCCTGCAGCAGAAATTAAAATTAGAAGGGCATCAATATGATCGCCAGTCTTTGAAGTATCTAAAATATTTTTTAAACCAATACCAAGACCACCACCGATTACCACAAAAATTGTGCCACCTGTAACAGCAAGCGCATTTGCCGCAATCAACTCCTTCTTCTCAACAAGAAGAGGTAATCCTGCAGAAAGACCGGCAAGAATCAATCTATTTATTCCAAATGCAAATAAGACAAATAACGTCAAAGTTATTCCCGTTGAACCTTGAAAAATTAAGATTGCAATTATTAATAAATCTGCGGCACGCAAGAAGTTCGCAAATTGAATAACGCGTTTACGGCTAAAGCGATCTAAGAAAATTCCGGCATATGGACCAACTAAAGAATATGGAAGTAGAACTACTGCAAAGGCGAGAGCAGCTTTAACTGCATCAGGTTGTCGTTCTGGAGAAAACAATACAAATGAAGCGAGAGCGGATTGAAAGGCGCCATCGGTTAATTGCCCCATCCATCGCACGCGAAGCAATTTAGGCAATGATCCATATCTACCTATTAACTGCATGCTGCAAAGCGTAATGTCCAAGTTGGGTTTATTCTTTGCCATTATGTGGTCGCGCCGAGATAACATCGATTATTCACTTGATCGCCGCGCAACCTTGCTTGCGCTCTTTCGAGGTTCGCCATCTGCGATGGATGCTTGTGATGCTGACCCTTATTTAAAACGAGCAGCAAAACATCATGGCGAGATAACAAAGCGCCCTTGCCCAGTCTGCAAAAAAGTTGAAATACGTGAATTGCGATATGTATTTGGTGATCAACTCGGA
>JBEGQQ010000007.1:0-2936 GCA_041180925.1 Actinomycetota bacterium | reverse complement strand
TCAATGCGCGTTGCTTACAAAGGAACGTTCGAACCAATTTTGGCATCTGGATTAACAGTTATTGCTGGCTTGATGGTTCTGCTACTTAGCGATCTAAAAGGCAATCAATCTCTTGGACCAGTTGGTGCAATCGGTATTGCTGCATCGATGGTTACGATTCTGACGCTGCTCCCAGCGCTCTTAGTTGTCTTTGGTCGTTGGATTTTTTGGCCGCGAATTCCAAAATTTGATGATCGCAATGCACAGCTAGAAGGTTTCTGGTCGAAAGTTGGAAATTTAGTAGCCCGTCGACCAAAACCATTAGCAATTAGCACTGCAGTTGTTCTGCTCATTTTGGCCGGCTTTTCAACCACGTTAAAGGCCGATGGGCTATCAACTACCCAAGCCTTTACCGGTAAAATTGATTCAGTAGTTGGCCAAGAAAAATTGTTAAAGCATTTCCCTGGTGGGCAAGGTCAACCAACGGAAATTGTGGTTAACCAATCATCAGCAGAAGCTGTTTCCGCTGCCGTTTCGGCAATCAGTGGTGTCGCCTCGATTGATTATTTGCGAGATGGTATTCAAATTCCGGGACAACCACAGCCACCAATTAAAGTGGTGCAAGATAAAGTAATTTTAAATGCTACGTTAGATTTTGCACCGGATTCTGAAGCAGCGCGAAAATTGATACCAAAAATTCGCGAAGTGGCAAAGAGCGTTGATAATTCAGTTCTAGTCGGTGGTGGCAGCGCCGTAAATTACGACGTTGATATCGCCGCGCAACACGATAATCGTACGATTATTCCAATCGTATTAATTTTGATTGCGCTTATTTTGACCGTATTACTTCGAAGCATTTTGGCTGGCGCCATTTTGTTGGCCACTGTCGTGCTTTCATACTTTGCGACCATCGGTGTCTGCCAACTGGTATTTGAGCATATCTTTAACTTCCCAGGTGCAGACACATCCTTCCCGCTATTTGCATTCATTTTCTTGGTAGCGCTCGGAATTGATTACAACATTTTCTTAATGACTCGAGTTCGCGAAGAGAGTATTAAGCTCGGCACTCGCGAAGGAGTTATTCGCGGCCTAACAGTAACTGGCGGTGTTATTACCTCAGCCGGAATTGTTCTAGCTGCAACATTTGCAGTACTTGGAGTTCTACCGCTTGTCTTCTTAGCCGAACTTGGCTTTGCCGTTGGGTTTGGCGTTCTGCTCGATACGATTGTGGTTCGTTCGTTACTGGTTCCTTCAATTGTTCGCATCATGGGCAAGAAGATCTGGTGGCCATCTAAATTGGAGAACTAAATGCGCGTTGGTTTAGTTGGATACGGCTTAGCTGGAAAAGTTTTTCATGCTCCATTAATCAGCGCTGCCGGTATGGAATTGGTCGGCATTGTTACCAACAATGCGGAGCGAATTGCTCAGGCGAAGAGCGATTATCCAAATGCAAAAATCTGTCGTGATGTTGCCGAATTGATATCAATCGGAATTGATTTAATGGTGGTGGCATCGGTAAATACCGAGCATGTTCCAAATGCCAAAGCAGCAATTTCCGCAAAGATTCCAGTAGTGGTAGATAAACCAGTAGCAATAACCGAATCTGAGACTGCCGAATTATTTACTTTTGCGGAAGAAAATGGCGTAGCGCTGCATCCATTTTTTAATCGACTTTGGGATAGCGACACTTTAACAATCAAAGCTAAAATGGATTTAATTGGAAAACCGCATCGCTTCGATGGACGCTTTGAAAGATTTCGCCCAGAATTAAATCGCGGATCTTGGCGCGAAGAAGCTAAACCTGAAGAAGGGGGCGGGCTGCTACTTGATTTGCAAACACATTTAGTTTCGACCGCAATTTCTTGTTTTGGTAATGCTCAACTTAAATATGCGAACTTGCACAATGTCCGCGGTGGGTTAGCAGAAGATGATGTATTGATTGTTTTAGAACACGAAAGTGGCGTGGTGAGTTCTTTAGCAGTGAGCGCCGTTGCTGGCGCCACTGGACCTAGAGCTCGGTTACTTGGTAGCAAAGGTGCCATCGTTGTAAATGAGTTGGATCCGCAAGAAGGGTTACTTAAAGATGGCAATTATTTAACTGGAAATCGAAAATCAGTTACCGAATTACATCGTGGCGATGAAATTACCGAAATCCAATCTGAAGCCGGCAATTACGTTGAGTTCTATAAATTAATAAAAAATGGTCAGGTTCCAGTTAGTAAAGATTTAGCGTTGCAAGTAGCGCATATTTTAGATCAAGCAAAACGGTATGGCTGATAATCAAGTCGTAATTGTTGGAGCTGGCCTAGCGGGATTGAGTGCGGCACTTACTTTACAAAACGCCGGAATTGATGTGCTGGTGATCGATGGCAGCGATCGAGTTGGTGGCCGAGTTGCAACTGACGAAGTTGATGGTTTCAAATTAGATCGCGGCTTTCAATTGATAAATGCCAAATATCCAGAACTCGAGCGGTTAGATCTTTTGTCAAAGTTAGATTTTGTTTATGCGCCGCGAACAGTTCAGGTGGCAATGGATGGAAAGCAAGTAGCGATTGGCGATCCGCGGGAAAATTTATTTAGCGCCCTTGACGGAAACACCGGTTCAATAGTTGAAAAACTCAAATTAATTAAATATTTAACGCAATCTTCAAAATCTGGCATCTCAGTTGCCACCGAATTAACGGGCCTTGGCAAAACATACGAACGTGTATTGCGCCCCTTTTTGTCAGGGGTATTTTTAACAGATCCAAATAATGTCGAAGCCTCAGTCGGTCGAGAATTGATTAGCAGCTTCGTTACTGGAGCGCCAGGGTTACCTAAGAATGGCGCCGGGCATTTACCGGCAACGATGGCGAAGAAACTAAAAAATCTAAAATTAAAAACGCGTGCTGAAGCTATAACCAAAAACGGGGTCCGAACCAACAAAGGCTTAATTCGCGCCGAGCAGGTAATTGTTG
>JBEGQQ010000006.1:0-3445 GCA_041180925.1 Actinomycetota bacterium | reverse complement strand
TGGTACCGGCGAAGCGGTTGGTTTAGTTGGCGAATCTGGTTGCGGCAAATCAACAACTGGCCGGTTAATTACGCGATTAATTGATCCAACTTCGGGCTCAATTGAATTTGATGGTGAAGAGATTTCAAATTTGGATTCAAAGCAATTGCTTTCCGTTAGGCCAAAGCTGCAAATGATTTTTCAAGATCCTTATGCTTCGCTAAATCCGCGCCACACTGTCGGAACTATTGTTTCTACGCCAATGAGAATTAATGGAATTAAACCTGAAGGTGGAACTAAAAAAGCGGTTCAAGAATTATTGGAAATTGTTGGTTTAAATCCAGAGCATTACAACCGCTACCCGCATGAGTTTTCCGGCGGGCAACGCCAACGAATTGGAATTGCGCGCGCGCTAGCCCTTCGGCCGAAATTAATTGTTGCTGACGAACCAGTTTCGGCTCTTGATGTTTCAATTCAAGCTCAAATTATTAATTTGATGAAGGATTTGCAGAAAGAGTTTGGTTTAGCTTTTGTTTTCGTGGCCCATGATTTGGCGGTGGTTCGCCACTTTGCACAGCGCGTAGCTGTTATGTATTTAGGAAAAATTGTTGAGATTGCCGATCGCGATACGCTCTATTCAAATCCACGCCATCCATATACCAAAGCACTTTTGTCAGCGATTCCAGAAGCTGATCCGGATGCAGCTGGTTCGCGCGAACGAATTCAATTAACTGGCGATGTGCCAAATCCAATTAATCCGCCATCTGGTTGCCGCTTCCGCACTCGGTGCTGGAAGGCGCAAGATATTTGCGCCTCCACAACACCTGAGTTGAAGCTAGTTGGTAATTCGACGGTTGCCTGTCATATTCCGGAATAAGCCGGAATAGTTTCTTTCTCGACTTTCGAAATTCGAAGCCAGGAAATGAATCCCCAAATTACAAGTGGTAAGTAGCAGGCATAAAGAATTCCAGTTGGGTAATAACCGTTTGCGAAGGCAAATGGCACTCCAACAAGATCAACTGCAATCCAGCAGAGCCAGAATTCAACGTAGCCACGACTCATACCAAATGTTGCCAAGGCAGTTCCGGTAAAGATCCAGGTATCTACAAGTAGCCAGGTGCCACTTTCACCAAGTGCTTTAAAGATTTGCATTGAAATTAAAAAGAAAACTATGACTGCTGGAACTAGATACAGTCTTTCCTTTTTGGTGGTCCATCTTGGGATAACCGCTGGTTTTCCTGGGCCACCAACTTTCTTGTGATAAGCCCAGCGGGACCAGCCGTAAACGCTTACGACGATTAGAAGTAAATTACGACTTGCTTGGCCGTAAAAGTTTGCATCATTTTCTGAATAAGCAAAAACTGCGCCAAGAAAAACGGTAAAGAGCATCGCGTCGGCAAATATGCCAACTGGCCAAGCTGCAACTTTCCGTTTCATGCCTAGAAACGCGCTAGTAATACCCAGGACGCCGCCAAGCACTTCTCTGACTGGTATTGATTTTGATCCGAATTGAAAATTGGTTTCGAATAACCATTTAATTACTGACATTTGTTGTCCTCCTAGTAAAAATTCCAGGAAGAGAAACGAGCACGGTGCATCGTTTGTCCCTTTATCCAGACTTTGACTGTCGGTTTAGGAATTTCACCTAGATCAACCGCCCGATGGATTCGTGCGGGTCGCGGACTTTGACCGCCGGTTCGGAATTACACCGACCCCCGGAACAACAGGGGTGATTTAAGCACAAAATTTAGCGACGAAGAAATTTGCGACCGGCGCGCCAGATTCGGCGACTCAATTTGGTTGTTTGATCAATTGGTGAAACTTGCATCACTTTTTGAGTTAAAGGTTCATCTGGGGTAGATACATCACTTAACGCTGGCGAACTTTCATCAATCGAGTCTGCAATACGTTCAATATTTGAAACAATGGATATTTCTTTAACGAGCGCCTCTTGCGTTAATTCATTTCGAGCTTCGATTATTTCTGCCGCTAAATTTGAACAAGCAGCTCGTAAATCATTTGCAATTCCAACGGTAACTATTTCGCTATTTACTCCATCCTCAATTTCGGTATTGGCCAATATTGCGTGACTTGCCGATGAAAGCGCAGTTGCCACTTGGCGATTAGGTTCAAGATTTATATCTCCATCTACTGCCAAATCAAATAAAGTTCTAGCTATTGTTCTTACCTGAACCACAATGTGCTCCAAGGCAACGGCTCGTAAATAAAGTTCATCGGCGATATCACCTTCTTGAATTGGTGACCATCTGGCATATCGCTTTGCTTCCAAAGCTTGCGAACGAAGAGCTGGAATTTCTTCGATCATTTCGCGGGCGCTAGTTAACCAATCACCAGCTTTATTTTGAGAATAGCCCTTAGCAACTCCATCGGCCATAGTTGCCAGCAAATTGGCTGCGCTTCTGCCAATTCTTTTTATTTTATCTCTAGTTCGCCCAGCGGGAGTTTTTGGATGAGACCAATAGGAAAAGCCAATTGCAATTAAGGCTCCCAAAACAGTCGAACTAAATCTATGTAGCGCTGTTGATTCACTTAGGCCAGGACCTAACACAATTAGCGCGGTAACCGGAACGTTTACTGATGCCACTTCGCCAAGATGCAACGCGCGCGCTACCACGGCGCTCATTAAAACTGTTAAACCAATTGCGATAAATCCAAATTTGAAAATTGAAACAGCAAGCAATGCGATTCCGGCGCCAATTGCGGTACCAATAATTTGGCCTAAACCCTCGCGGACTGATTTGTATAGCGAAACACGAATCGATAAGGCACAGACAATTGCAGCTACTAAGCCACCATTTGTGATGAGGCGATCGCCAATCACCCATGCTGTAGCCGAAGCCACAGCCGCAACCGAAATCTGTCTAATCCAATATTTTCGTTTAATAAACGGCCGCTTAATGCGGTCCCAGGTGGTTCTCATAGAGCGCTATCGTATTTGAATTTGTGTATTGACCGTTTAAATAACCTGATTATTGAACACAAAATCTTACAATTGAACATGTGCGGTCCAAAAAACTACTAAGTACTTTAGTAATTCTCGCACTTTTACAACCATCAATATCAATTGCGGCAACGCCAAAGAAAATTACCACGTGCGCAAATAAGAAAACGGGTGTGATTCGCCTAGCAACAAAATGCGCTAAAACTGAAACAAAACTAACTTGGAATCAGTCAGGTCCAGTTGGTCCAAAAGGTGCCACGATTCATAATGGACCTACCTTGCCAAATACACCAGAAGATCAAACTCCGATTGGCGATTACTTTTTAGTTACATCATCCATGACTTTATATGGACCAAAGACGGATGAAGGATGGCCGGAAAAAGGTTTCACATTGCAAGGTCCTGCTGGAAGTGGCGGTAGTGGTCCGCAAGGGCCAAAAGGCGACACTGGATCGATTGGTCCTAAAGGTGATCCGGGTGCAGCAGGCGGAGTTGGTTTCGCTC
>JBEGQQ010000005.1:0-7032 GCA_041180925.1 Actinomycetota bacterium | reverse complement strand
TTATGGCGCGACCAAAAGTTCTTCTTTTGGATGAACCATCGATGGGTCTAGCTCCGATGATGATTCAGAACATCTTCAATATCATCACTGAAATTAATAAAGCTGGCACCACAATTTTATTAGTAGAGCAAAATGCTCAACAAGCGTTACAGCGTGCTCATCGGGCTTATGTTCTTGAAACTGGCAAGGTCGTTAAAGAGGCTAAAGCTTCAGATTTGTTGAATGATCCAGCGGTTCGCGAGGCATACCTCGGAACTGGCGCACATTAACGATCTGAAAGAATCAAGCACGTAATCCGTGCAGTACATGTTCGCTGGCCTTCTTCATTTGTAATTACGATTTCGTAAGTGCAAAGAGTTTTCCCAAGCGATACAGGGGTGGCAACTCCAGTAACTTTTCCTTTGGTCGCAGCTTTGTGATGTGTCGCATTGATATCAATTCCAACAATTTTGCGATCCAATCCAGCATGTAGCGCAGTACCAATTGAACCTAATGACTCGGCTAAAACAACATTTGCGCCACCGTGTAGCAAACCAACCGGTTGACGATTTCCTTCAACCGGCATGGTGGCAACAACGCGCTCTGGTGAGGCTTCAATAATTTCAATCCCCATTTTTTTATCGAGTTCGGCCTGGCCACGTTCTTTTAAAAGCTTCAAATAGTCTGTCATGAGACAAGAGGGTAACACTTAAGATTACGTTTATGGGTGAGCGTCTTCTGCTAATTGATGGCCACTCGATGGCGTATCGGGCCTACTATGCACTGCCGGTTGAAAATTTCACAACTTCAAGTGGCCAGCACACCAATGCAATTTACGGTTTTACAAATATGTTGCTGGCATTAATCAAAGAGGAAAAACCAACACATATCGCGGTTGCATTTGATGTTTCTAGAAAGAGTTTTCGAACTGAAAAATTCCCAGAATACAAAGCAAATCGAAGCGCAACTCCAGATGAATTTCGAAGTCAGATACCTTATTTAAGCCAGTTACTTAGCGCAATGAAAATAATGGAATATTCACTAGAAGGCTTTGAAGCCGATGATTTAATTGCCACGATTGCAACTGAAGCCAGCACCAAAGGAATGGAAGTTCTAATTTGTTCTGGAGATCGGGACACATTTCAATTAGTTCGAAACGATGTGACTGTTCTTTATCCAAAGCGGGGCGTAAGTGATCTAGCGCGGATGACACCAGAGGAAGTTAAAAATAAATATGGCTTAACGCCAGAACAATACCCAGACTTTGCAGCGCTGCGAGGTGACCCAAGTGATAACTTGCCTTCGATTCCTGGGGTCGGCGAGAAAACAGCAGCCAAATGGATCGTTCAGAATGAAAGTTTAGAAAAACTAGTTGAAAATGCTGCGGCTATTCCAGGCAAAGCCGGCGAGGCGCTTCGGGCTAATTTGGCACAAATTAAATTGAATCACGAATTAACCCATCTTCGAAGGGATGTGCCAATCAAATATGACTTAAAAGATTTGGCACGAAATGAATTCGATAATAAAGCGCTTCGAAACCTATTTGACCAACTCGAATTCAAAACTTTAAGAGATCGAATTCCATCCGAAAAAACTGAAATAAAAATTGAAATCACCCTTGTTAAAGCTGAAGAATTATCAGAAATTATTGAAAAAACAACTGGGCCAATCGCAATCTCTTACGAGTTGCTCGACGAGCGGCTAAATTCATACTCAGTAGCTTTTGAAAATGGCGAGAGTTATTTAGTCATGTCTGACGAAGTTGGTCCGTGGTTGGGTGATTCAAAAATTGAAAAGATAATCTTTGATCATAAATCCTTAGCGCGAACTATGGATTTCAGGGGTTTAATTTTCGATGTTTCGTTGGCAAGCTACTTAGTTGATCCCGGCAATCGACTTAATTCATTGTCTGAAGTTAGCGAACGCTGGTTAGGGAAGGAAAATAATTCCGCCATCGCCTTGTTTGAACTTCGTAAAATTCTAGAACCTGAATTAGCTAAACGTGAATTAACTAGGTTGTTACTAGAAATCGAGCAACCAATATCGGAAATCTTGAGCAGTATGGAGCGAAATGGGATTTCGATTGATAAGGCTCTACTGAAAAACCTAGAACAGGAATTTTCAAGTGAAGTTGCAAAACAAACTGGAATAGCGCACAAGGCTGCGGGCCATGAATTCAATGTGGCTTCGCCAAAACAATTACAAGTTGTACTTTTTGAAGAACTGAAATTGCCAAAAACGAAGAAAATAAAGACTGGATATACCACCGATGCCGATAGTTTAAATTGGCTATTTGAAGAGACCAAGCATCCGGTCTTAGAAGCGCTCTTGAAAATTCGAGAGATTTCAAAACTAAAAAGTGTTACCGAAGGATTAATCGAAGCAATTAAACAAGATGGGAAAATTCATACCCATTTTCAGCAAACAATTGCCGCTACTGGTCGCTTATCTTCAACTGAGCCAAATTTGCAAAATATCCCGATCCGAACTGAAGCCGGAAAACGAATTCGAACTGCATTTATTCCAACTAAAGATTTCGATTCAATTCTGACTGCCGATTACAGTCAAATTGAATTGCGAATAATGGCGCATTTATCTAATGATGAACATTTATTGAAAGCCTTTGCCAGCGGTGAAGACTTGCACACTTCAGTTGGATCGCTTGTATTTGGGGTAAAACCAAGCGAGGTAACTGCGGACATGCGTCGCCAAGTTAAGGCGATGTCTTACGGATTAGCTTACGGATTGTCTGCATTTGGTTTATCTGCGCAATTAGATATCACACCTGCTGCAGCTACAGCGCTTATGAATACTTATTACGAGAGATTTGGTGGGATTCGAGATTATTTGCAATCCGTTTTAGTGCAAGCTCGAAAAGACGGTTATACCGAAACCCTTCTAGGTCGCAGAAGATATTTACCTGACCTCCAAAGCGATAATCGAATTCGGAGAGAAACAGCAGAGCGAATGGCGTTAAATGCACCAATGCAAGGGTCTGCAGCTGACATCATAAAAATTGCAATGATTAAAGTTGACAATGCAATTAAAGAAGCAAAATTGAAATCAAGAATGCTGCTACAAATTCATGACGAACTTCTATTCGAAATTGTTGATTCAGAGAAGGAGCAGTTAACCGAGATCGTAAGAACTGAAATGGGGCAGGCATACCCGCTTAAAGCGCCACTTTCAGTCAATATCGGAATTGGTAAGAATTGGGATAGTGCTAATCATTAGTAATCACGCTCCAAATTGACCGACTCCAACCCTTCCCGTAGCCTTGCGCAGTCCTCGGAGTTCTAAAGCCATTAGAAAAACGCCCAACTATTAATCTGTCCCTACGGAGTATTTTGAGTAATTCACAAATCGCAGTTAACGACATCGGAACTGCAGAAGATTTTCTAGCCGCAATCGAAGGCACAATCAGAAATTTCAACGATGGTGATTTAGTCACTGGCGTTATCGTTCAAGTAGATCGCGATGAAGTTCTCGTTGATATTGGTTATAAGACCGAAGGTGTTATTCCTTCTCGTGAACTTTCTATTCGCCACGATGTTGATCCAAGCGAATTGGTAAAAGTTGGAGAGCAAATCGAAGCTCTCGTATTACAAAAGGAAGATAAAGAAGGCCGCACAATTCTTTCCAAGAAACGCGCTCAATATGAGAAGGCATGGGGAGATATCGAACAGAAGAAGGAACGCGATGAAGTCGTTACCGGAACTGTCATCGAAGTTGTAAAAGGTGGCTTAATTGTTGACATTGGTTTGCGTGGCTTCTTGCCAGCATCTCTTGTTGAAATGCGTCGAGTTCGTGATTTGACTCCATATATTGGAAAGCAAGTAGAAGCCCGAATCATCGAATTAGATAAAAATCGAAATAACGTGGTTCTATCTCGCCGCGCATATTTAGAGCAGTCCCAATCCGAATCCCGCACTACGTTCTTGAATCAATTGCAAAAGGGTCAAGTTCGGACAGGTGTCATTTCATCAATCGTAAACTTTGGTGCATTCGTAGATTTAGGTGGCGTAGACGGTTTAGTTCACGTTTCTGAACTTTCTTGGAAACATATCGATCACCCAAGCGAAGTCGTTGAGGTTGGCGACGAAGTGACCGTAGAAGTTCTAGAAGTCGATTTCGAACGCGAACGCGTCTCACTCTCCTTGAAGGCAACCCAAGAAGATCCGTGGCAAGCATTTGCTCGCACTCACACAATTAATACCGTTGTGCCAGGTGTGGTAACGAAGTTGGTGCCTTTCGGTGCGTTTATTCGAGTTCATGAAGGAATCGAAGGACTTGTTCACATCTCAGAATTGGCTGAACGTCATGTTGAAATTCCCGAGCAAGTAGTTTCGGTTGATGACGAATTATTTGTAAAAATAATTGATATTGATCTAGAGCGTCGTCGAATTTCGCTTTCGTTAAAGCAAGCTAACGAAGGACAAGAAGTTGAAGTTGAATCATTTGATCCAACTCAATATGGAATGCCGGCACGTTACGATGCAAACGGAAACTTTATTTATCCAGAAGGCTTTGATCCTGATGCACAGGAATGGAAGCCAGGATATGAAGCACAACGCGAAGAGTGGGAGCGTCAATACGCCGAAGCTCAAGCACGTTTCATGGCACACAAGAAGCAGAAGGAAGCAGCAAAAGCAGCTGAGGCTGCTGCAACACCAGCTGCGGAATAACTAAATAATTAATTAAGGGCCGCGACGTTGACCGAAAGTGAGTGTCGCGGCCTTTTTCTCATTTACCCTTTGGGACTATGTTGGTAGTAGCGCTTACTGGTGGCATCGGCGCCGGCAAATCTTTAGTTGCGCGCTATTTTGCGGAGTTAGGCGCGGTTGTTATTTCCGCAGATGATTTGGCCCGCCAAGCAATCGAACGCGGTACTCCCGGTTTTGATGCGGTCGTTGCCTTGTTTGGTGATGAAATTTTGAAAGAGGGCGACATAGATCGCCGCGCGCTTGGTGACATAGTTTTTAAAGACGCCGCCAAGCGAAAAGAGTTAGAGTCGATTATTCATCCAATTGTGCAAGCTGAATTTAGTTCAGCAAGAAAATTGATTTCAGCTGATGAAATTTTGATTTATGAAATACCTTTACTTGTTGAAACGGACGCTAAGGATAAATTTGATTTAGTAATTACCGTAGAAGCACCAGTAGCTGAACGCGAAAAACGATTACTTAATAGGGGCCTGTTAGCTTCTCAAATATCGGCGCGGATAAATGCTCAGGCGGACGAACAAGCCAGACGAGATTTGGCAGATATCGTGATTGAGAATACGGGTGATACCGGGCAACTTTTGGCTGTAGTTGAAAAAATATGGGAAAGCGAACTCCAGCCACGCAAGTAAAGTAGGGCAATGCGTCCGGTCACCGATTTAGAGCGGAAAGTTGCACCGTTCAAGGTAATCAGTGATTTTCAACCTGCCGGTGATCAGCCTGAAGCCATTGCTGAAATTGTAAATCGGTTAGAAAAAGGCGAAGAAGATATTGTCTTACTTGGCGCGACCGGAACTGGAAAATCTGCAACTACAGCTTGGTTAATCGAAAAAGTTCAAAGACCTACCTTAGTTTTGGCTCCAAATAAAACTCTTGCCGCACAGTTGGCAAATGAGTTTCGTGAACTTTTGCCGAACAATGCAGTTGAATATTTCGTTTCATACTACGACTACTACCAGCCAGAAGCATATGTGCCGCAAACCGACACGTTCATAGAAAAAGACTCAAGTGTTAATGCCGAAGTTGAAAGATTGCGACATTCTGCGACTAATTCATTGTTAACAAGACGCGATGTGGTTGTAGTTGCGACCGTTTCTTGTATTTACGGGCTTGGAACTCCCCAGGAATACGTGGACCGAATGGTTCGTCTACGAGTGGGGGAGGAAATTGAACGAAACGCTTTACTTAGAAAATTTGTTGACATTCAATACAAGCGAAACGATTTAGCATTTGAACGTGGCACTTTTCGAGTTCGTGGTGACACAATCGAGATCATTCCGATGTATGAAGAATTAGCAATCCGTGTAGAAATGTTTGGCGATGAAATTGAGCGCATCACAACGCTTCACCCGTTAACTGGAGAAATAGTTAGAGACGAAACTGAGATGTATGTCTTCCCAGCAACTCATTACGCCGCCGGGCCGGAAACCATGAAACGGGCAATCAAGCAAATTCAAATCGAACTTCAGGAACAATTAGAACTATTTGAACGCCAAGGTAAATTGCTAGAGGCGCAACGCCTAAAAATGCGAACAACATTCGATATCGAGATGATGGAGCAGTTAGGTTTTTGTTCCGGAATTGAAAACTATTCTCGCCACATTGATGGTCGAGACGCAGGATCAGCTCCTAATTGTTTGTTAGATTATTTTCCAGAAGATTTTTTAATTGTAATTGATGAGAGCCATGTAACGGTCCCGCAAATCGGGGCCATGTTCGAAGGCGACGCTTCTAGAAAGCGGACTTTGGTTGAACATGGTTTCCGGCTTCCCAGCGCCCTTGATAATCGCCCGCTAAAGTTCAATGAATTTTTGGAGCGAGTGGGACAGAAAATTTATCTCTCTGCAACGCCTGGAAAATATGAATTAGAAAAGACCGGTGGCGATGTGGTTGAGCAAGTAATCCGACCTACTGGATTAGTCGATCCAAAGATTGTGCTTAAACCAATCAAAGGTCAAATCGACGATTTACTAAATGAAATAAACATCAGGGTAGAAAAGAATGAGCGCGTACTTGTAACTACCTTAACTAAGAAGATGTCTGAAGATTTAACTGAGTATCTATCAGAGCGATCCGTTCGAGTTCGATATTTGCATTCTGAAGTGGACACCTTACGTCGCGTTGAACTTTTACGGGAACTACGAACTGGAGCTTATGATGTTTTGATTGGTATTAATTTACTTCGCGAAGGATTGGATCTGCCGGAAGTATCTCTAGTTGCAATTTTAGATGCAGATAAAGAAGGGTTTTTACGATCGACAACTTCATTGATTCAAACTATTGGACGGGCAGCTCGAAATGTTTCTGGTGAAGTACACATGTATGCCGATAA
>JBEGQQ010000004.1:0-9646 GCA_041180925.1 Actinomycetota bacterium | reverse complement strand
GCAACAGTTTTGTTTTCATTGCTAGTTTCCGATACATGTAAATGAATTCGGGCGTTAAATTCCTTCGAAATCTTTGCCACTTCAGATAAATGTTCTGGCGAATCTGTGTAAGTGCTATGCGGCATAAAATAAATTGGAACTTCTGGTCCACCAATTTCTTTTAATTTAGCCGGCCATTTTTTAGCAAACTCAATTCGCTGTGCCCATTCCAAACCATCTAAGCCCGGGAAATCAAAGAAAATCGGTCCCGCTACATGGCGCAATCCAACTTTTACTGCTGCCGCATGGGTGGCATCAGGATTGAAGTACATATCTAAAACTGTTGTGGTGCCGCCTTTGATTGCTTCGGCTGCACCAAGTTCGGTGCCAAGTGCGCATGTTGCTTTATCCATGATGGCGCCTTCAGCTGCCCACACTTTTTCCAAAAATCCATCTAAGTCAACGCTTTCAGCCCAACCACGAAGTAACGCCATCGCTAAGTGGGAATGGGTGTTGATTAGCCCGGGCATGATCAATTTGTTTTGCGCGTCAAAAACTTCAGTAATGTCAGTTGGAATTGTGACTGGATTTATCGCTTCAATCACGCCATCGCGAATCACTAACGTGGCATCTTTTAACACTGAATCTTTTGCATCTACGGTATAAATAACCGAAGCATTTTTGATAATTAGCGACATTTAAATCCTGGTAATAGCTCGGTCAAAAATATCGATAATTTTTTGAGATGATGTATTTAAAACCGCTGAGATATCTTTCATTGTAATTTTTTGATCAGAGACACCTGCTGCTGGATTTACCGAAAGCGCAATCGCGGCGTAACGCAACCCCGCTTCGCACGCCAAAGTAACTTCTGGGCAGCCAGTCATGCCGACTACAGTTGCGCCGACTGAAGCAGCCATCCTGATTTCAGTCGGTGTTTCAAATCTTGGACCGTTAAAGCCGGCATAAATTCCATTTTGTTTAACTTCGATTCCTAATTCTTTACCTGCTTCGGTAAGGATTTTTCCGATTTCCCGGTCATATGCATCGACGACATCAACATGTTGCACGCCGCCAGGTTGCACGCCGTCAAAAAATGTATTTTCGCGTCCGGAAGTGAAATCGATGAAGTCAGTAATAATTTGTAAATCACCAGCAGCCAATTTTGGATCAACGCTACCAACCACGTTTACCGCCAAAACTTTAGTGACACCTAAATCTTTAAGCGCTTGGATATTTGCGCGATAATTAACTTTGCTTGGCGGAACGCTGTGATCAACTCCGTGTCGAGTAACAAATTCAATTGGAACGCCATTCCAATTTCCAGAAGTTATTAAAGCATCGCCATAAACTGTCGAGATTTTTCGTGGGTGATTACCTTCGAGGGCTGGCAGTGAATAAAAGCCAGTTCCAGCAATAATTCCAACCGTAGCCATGTCTTCAATTTACTCAAAGTAACGCATAGGTGTCACCTTGATGGGGTTGAATATGAGAGTGATGGCTGACGTTCGTGTATTTAAAGGCGGGCCAGGCACTGGGAAAACAACTAAATTAATTGAAATTATCACCTCTGCCATTAAATCTGGTGAAGATCCAAATTCGGTACTGCTATTAACTTTTGGCCGCGAACGCGCATCGCAACTCCGCGATGAAATTGCATTTAAGACTGAAAGCACTGCCTTCGAACCATTAGCAAGAACTTTTCATGCGCTCGCTTTTTCGATTTTAAAAGCCGAAGGACAAAATCCAATTTTGCTCTCTGGCCCAGAACAAGAGAGTTTTATTCGCCAATTATTGGAAGGTGCGGTCTGGCCAAGTGACTTATTGGCGGCGGTTAAAACGCGCGGATTTGTCCGAGAACTGCGCGATTTAATTTCGCGCGCTACCGAACGTGGTTGGAGTTACGAAGATTTAATCGGCGAAGAATTTTGGCCGGATGTTGCAAAATTTTGGCGCAGCTATCAAGGCGCAATCGACATGGAAGATGTTTCAATTTCCGAAGTTGTAGCCAGATTAGATTCATCGCAACTTATTTGGCAGGCAGCTACGTTATTGAAGAAAGAAAGTGAAGTCCGAACGCGTTGGCAAAATCGATTCAAAATCATATTGGTTGATGAATACCAAGAATGCGACAAAGCACAACGTGCGCTACTCCAAGAATTAGCCGGCAACCAATTAGTAATCGCAGTAGATGCAGATTCGACGGTTGGTCGATTTCGTGGCGCTGATCCGGAAGGAATTGATCAAGCGTTAGATTTTTTTAAACCAAAGATTGAAGTCTTAACTGAAAATTATCGCCAAAGCCCCGAGGTCTTTAGCGTCATCGAAAAGGTGGCTAATAAATTTCCAGGAAGCAAGCGAAAATTAATTTGTACTTCAAAATCAGCTGGCCAATTTAGCGCCAAATTATTTAGCGATAGTGGCAGCGAAGCTGCATTTATTGCTGATCAAGTTCAACGCGCATTTTTACAAGACGACCTTAATTGGTCTGACATTGCAATCGTTCTTCGAACTCCGGCAGCTGGCGGAGCAATTCGTAGAGCGCTAGTTCGAAGCGGCGTTCCAATCGCATCTGAATTACAAGTGTTATCGGAAAATGCAGCGCTCGAACCAATTTTACTTTTAGCCGAAACAGCAATCTACGAAAATCTAACTTATGCAACTGCTGAAAAATTGCTGCTCTCTGAAATTGGTGGCTCGGATTCAGTAGCTTTGCGCCGAATTCGCCGTTCATTAATTGAAAAATATTCCGAAGAGTTGGGCAAGAGCGGCTCAGAATTAATTGTCAGCGCAATTATCGAGGGCGGCCTTGAAATCGATGGTGGCGCTGCTTTGGAAAAATTGCACAAGATCTATTTGGCTGCGCGCAAAGTTGCCCGGGATAAATCGGCACAACCAGAAGATCTACTTTGGGTGATTTGGAGTAATTCTGGATTGCCCGAAAAATGGCGAACCTTGGCCTTAGCTGGTGGAGTTCGGGGAGCGTTCGCCGATCGCGATCTAGATGCAGCAATGCAATTATTTGAAAGTGCTCGCCGATATGGGGCGCGATTTAAATTTGGTTCCAAAGCATATTTCTTTAAAGATATTCGGAAAGCAGAAATTGCTGGCGACGTAATTACTGCCCGCGGCGCTAGACCAGATGTGGTCGAAATTCTTACGCCATATACCGCCAAAGGTCGTGAGTGGAAATTTGTAATTGTGGCTGGAATTCAAGAAGGAATCTGGCCAAATTTAAAAGTTCGTGGCTCGCTTTTGGGTAGCGATCGATTGGTCGAACGAGACCGGAATCCAGATCTAAATCGAATTGATCTAGAACTGGTTGCCAAAGCTGCAGTTGCCGAAGATGAATTGCGACTTTTTTATGTGGCCTTAAGTCGCGCGAGTAATAGTTTGTTAATTACTGCAACTCAGAGCGAAGATTCCGAACCATCTAATTTTTTTGAATTGCTTAGCGAAGAATCTGAATTTGCTGAATTACCACAGCGATTAAATGCAGCATCAGTGATTGCAAAACTTCGGCGCGAATTAATAGAAACTGGATCAAAATCGGCTGCCGCTTCACTTAAAGCGCTCGCCGAAACTGGTTATGCCGCTGCTAACCCGGTTAATTGGTATGGCGCAGCGAAAATTACAACTACCGATTCAGTCGTTAACGAAACGGAAGAAGTTCGAATTTCGCCAAGCGGC
Organism: Actinomycetota bacterium; assembly: GCA_041180925.1. Classification (GTDB taxonomy): domain Bacteria; phylum Actinomycetota; class Actinomycetes; order Nanopelagicales; family Nanopelagicaceae; genus ZLKRG08. Next base: position 5,977 of record JBEGQQ010000004.1, on the reverse strand, counting down.
GTTGAAAAATTTGAGGAATGTGAACTGCGCTGGTTCTTAGAAACTAATGGCGGGCAAGGTGGAAACTCAACAGCCCAAATGATTGGAAATATGATCCATAAGTTCGCTGAATTAGCCGAAACCAACAATGCGCCATTTGAAGCGCAAGCAGAAATTCTCGAAAAGAATTGGCGGTTAATCGATCCCGAGACTGGTTGGTTAAGTAAGAGTTCGCAGGGTCGAGCATTAATGATTTTGCGCAGGTTTTATCAATACCGCGAGAACACAGATCGCATCTTCGTTGATGCCGAAAAACGATTTGATTTCAAAGTAGGACGGGCGCAAATTCGAGGAAGTATCGATCGAGTCGAAGCCACAGTTGATGGCAAAACATACTTAGTGGATTTTAAAACTGGAAAAACCGATATTTCGTTAATGGAAGCAAAAACCAATGCCCAGATGCAGCTTTATCAATTAGCTTTAATCAAAGAGGGCAATGAAGTTGCCGGCGCCAGTTTGGTCTATTTGGATCACGATAATAAAGGGGTTAAAACCCGCGACCAAGGCGAAATAATTCCCGAAGATGTTGAAGCACGAATTGTTACCGTTTCCGAAAAAATGAGCGGAAAAACATTTTTAGCAACAAAAAATAAGAATTGCATGTTCTGTCCAGTACGAACTTCCTGCCCGATTCAAATCGAAGGGCGGAAACTTTATGAATAAATACCGCGCCTCCGAAATTGCCGCAGCAATAAATGGGAAGGTGACGCCGGAGCAGATTGCGATTATTGAATCTGGACTTGAACCGGCGGTAGTCATCGCCGGTGCCGGATCTGGCAAAACCGAAACGATGGCTAACCGCGTGCTCTATTTAATTGCAAACGGCGTTGCGAAACCTGAAGAAATTCTTGGACTTACCTTTACTCGAAAAGCTGCAGCCGAATTAAAGCAGCGAATCCGAAAACGGCTCCGCCAATTAATTGCGGCCAAAATATTGCCAGAAGGATTTAATATTGAAGTTCCGGTAATGACTTACCACTCATATGCCGGTTCGCTATTAACTGAATACGGACTACGCATCGGAATTGATGGCGATGTTGAATTGGTTGGCGATGCTAATTTGTGGCAACAAGCCAATTCAATCATTCGCAATTGGGCCGATGAAGATTTTACTTACGATAGCGCTTTAACAACTTTGATTGACGACGTCATAGGATTAACAAAGAATGTTTTAGAGCACCAAGTTGATTTGGCGGAATTAAAGAATTCGCAGTTGAAAGTACTGAAACAGCTGGAAAGTATGGCGCCAAGCAAGGCCGATGAAAACGCAATCGTAAAAGGCGCAATTAAAGTACTAAGTCAGCGAATTCGAATTTTGCCGATTGTTGAAAAATTTATTGAACAGCGACGAACTGGCGGGGCGATTGCATTTGATGATCAGATGTCCTTGGCTGCCGAATTAGCAATCAACTTGCCACAGGTTGGCGAAATTGAACGAGCTAAATTTAAATTGGTTTTATTAGATGAATATCAAGATACTTCCCAATCACAAGTTCGGATGTTGAGCGCACTGTTCGGAAACGGCCATCCGGTCACAGCGGTTGGTGATCCGTATCAGGCAATTTATGGTTGGCGCGGCGCAGCAATCGGAACGATTAAGAATTTTGCACAAGATTTTAAAGGTGCCAAGAACGAATTTAATCTGTCAAAAACATTTCGAAATGATTTGGCGATTTTAAATTTAGCAAATGTTTTGGCCGAAAAAGTTGGCGCCCAAATTAATGTTTCAGTACCGGCATTAACTGCACGAGACGATGCTGGCGAAGGCTTAATCAAGAGCGAAGTTTTTGTTGATGCCGAATCCGAAGCTGCCGCTATTGTGAAACATTTCATTCCAATTTGGAATGGCGCAACAAATGCCGTGCTCGTTCGAAACCGAAAACAGATTCCGGTGATTGAGGCAGCGCTTCATGAAGCCGGATTGCCAGTTGATGTAATTGGAATTGGCGGTTTAATGTCGATGCCAGAAATCGTAGACATCTTCACTTTATTAAAAGTAATTGCCGATCCGGATGCTGGTGCCGAATTGATGCGCCATTTGACGAGCCCGCGAATTAATTTGGGCGCGCGAGATATAGCTGCGCTCGGAAATTTCAAGCGTGAGCGGACAGTTCGATCCGACAAAAAATTAATCACCCAATTAGCAACAGGGGAGTTAGAAACTGCCGAAGCCGATGACTTAGCAACGGGTTCGTTAATTGAAGCACTCGATGAAATTGAAAGCGCTGATGGTGCAAAATTTACAAAAGCGGGCTATGCCAGATTAATCGCCTTTGCCCGCGACTTAAGAAAATTGCGTTCTCGCGCAGCTGGCTCATTAATTGATTTAATTTTTGAAGTTGAAGATTATTTACATTTAAATTCAGAACTTGAATATCGAGATAATGGTGGTTCGGGTCGCCGCCACATTGATCGCTTTATCGAAGAAGCGGCAAAATTTGGCAGCAACTCGTTAATTGAATTTCTTAATTGGTTGGAAGTCGCGGTTAAAAAGGAGCGCGGCCTAGAAGCCGGCGCACCTGATGTCAAAAAGAATGTAATTCAATTATTAACAGTGCACATGGCTAAAGGTGCGGAATGGGACCATGTGGTGCTGCCAGGATTAGTAGCTGGCCAATTTCCTTCAGAAAATTCGAAGAATTCGATTTCTTGGTTACACGCGGAAAATGAAATTCCATTTGAATTTCGTGGCGATGCTCGCGAATTTCCCGGTATCGATTTTGTAACTTTAAAAGATTGTGCAACGGCAGCAGCTCGGATTGAAGAATTTAAGAATTCATGTGCCGAATTACGTTTAAAAGAAGAGTGGCGATTGGCTTATGTAGCAGTTACTCGCGCCAAACATTCACTCTATGCCACCTGCGCAATTTGGTCCGAACATAAAAATGCAGATCACCCGAGTGAATTAATGGAATTAATCCATAATGAAGCAATTGAAGTTCCAGCTAAGGGCACACCAAATCCAGTCTTAGCGAAAAAGGTCGTTGAATCCTGGCCAAAAGAATCTGAAATTGATTACAGCCAAGCGCTTGCCACTTATGAAAGTGTTACTGCTGAAGCGATGGACAAAGATGCAGCGCTATTGATTAAGCAGCGAAATATTGCACCAGCGCAAATCAAATTGCCACCTCGAATTTCGGTATCGACTTTGGTTGCATTGAAATCTGATCCGGAGAGTGTGCTTCAAACAATTCGACGACCTATGCCATTTTTGCAGGATCGGTTCATGCGCCGTGGTACTCAGTTTCACGAATGGCTCGAACAGCACCTAAAAGCCAATACGCTTTTTAACGACGAAGATTTGGATTATCAAGATAAGTTGGAAAGCGATACCAAACTCGAAGAGTTAAAAAAACGATGGTTAGAAAGTGAATGGGCCCATCGCACCCCATTTGATTTAGAGGTTCCATTTGAGACGGTAATTGCAGGCACCTTGGTCCGAGGTCGAATTGATGCAATTTATAAAGATGGCGATAACTACGAAGTTGTTGATTGGAAAACTGGATCAACAAAATTAGGTGAGGCGGAAGCAATTCAATTAGCAATTTATCGAATGGCATGGTCGAAAATTTCTGGGACACCAGTTGAAAAAATCAAGGCGGCATTCCATTACGTTCCAACTGGTGAAACCGATCGACGCAGCGATTTGCTTACCGAACAGCAATTGATCGATTTAATTTCACCACACCGATAGGGGTAGGCTCACCACTTGTGAGCGAATTTGAACCATTTCTCGATGTTATAGATCGGAGTTTGCGAGATTCCGCCGAGGCTTTTTGGGACCAAGCTTTAGTAATTCAAATTTACAATGGTGAAATTCGCTCTAAGAATGAAAAAATAGAATTTATTAAATCAATTGAATTTGATGCAAATCTAACTAAATTTTATTTGGGTGTAAATTCTGGCCAACATTATTTTGCAATCAATCGTGAATTTAAGACAGATGGTAGATCGCTAAAGCAGATTCATCCCAATTTATCCGAGTTTGAAATTACAATCGCCATGCAGGCCTTGGCCCTAATCAATTGGCACGAAAGCCATACCAATTGTGCTCGGTGCGGAAACCCAACCAAAGTTGTGGCCCATGGCTGGATCCGGGAATGTGAAATAGATGGATCGCAGCATTTTCCGCGGACCGATCCAGCGGTAATTGTCTTAGTTAAAGATCGTAAAAATCGATTACTTCTTGGCCGGCAAAAAGTTTGGGCCGAAAAACGATTCTCTAATTTTGCGGGATTTGTCGAACCGGGTGAGAGTCTGGAAAATGCGATTCGTCGCGAAATTAAAGAGGAGACTAGTTTAGAAGTTTCCGAGATTAATTATTTATCGTCGCAACCTTGGCCATTTCCGGCATCAATCATGATGGCTTTTTCTGCCGTTACAGATGAACCAGAAAAAGCAGTAGCTGATGGAACCGAAATTGTTGAGTTGAAATGGTTTAGTAAGGACGAACTTTTAGATAGCGAGATAGTTTTGCCGGATAATTTGAGTATTTCGCGAAAGATGATTAATTATTGGTTAGAAAATGAGTAATGCTGAAGAAATCCTGGTAGCGCTAGACCCAGAGCAGCGAAAAGTTGCATTAGCTACGCGCGGCCCAGTCTGCGTTATTGCCGGGGCCGGAACCGGAAAAACTAGAGCAATCACTCATCGAATTGCATATGCCTGCGCTATTGGCGTGATGGATCCGCAACGAGTATTAGCAATTACTTTTACTACTCGAGCTGCCGGCGAAATGCGTTCACGCCTTCGAACTCTTGGCGTACCTGGCGTATCTGCCAGAACAATTCACTCCGCAGCGTTAAAACAATTGCTTTATTTTTGGCCAAAAGTTTTTGGTGGAATCACACCAGATTTATTAAGTTCAAAGCCACCATTTATTACGGCAGCAATTGAGCGAACCGATTTGAAATTAGCTAGAAATCAACGAGATACAGTCCGCGAAATATCGACTGAAATTGAATGGGCAAAAGTTAATCAGATTGCACCGGAAGATTTAATGAAAAGCGGCAGGACGCTTCGCGGCCAATTCGATATGGGTGATGTGGCAAAAGTTTATGAAAGCTATGAGGCGCTAAAAAAACAAGAGCGGGTAATTGATTTTGAAGATTTACTGATGTTAACCAGCGCCATGCTCGAAAACGAACCAGAAGTGCGCGAACGAATTCATGATCAATATCGATATTTCACAATTGATGAATATCAAGATATTTCACCGCTACAGCAACGATTAATAAATGCTTGGTTGGGTTCTCGTGATGATATCTGCGTTGTTGGAGATCCAGCACAGACAATTTATGGTTTTGCTGGAGCTACGCCAAACTTTTTGCTTAATTTCACCGAGAGATTTCCAAACGCGGAAGTAATTAGACTTACAACCGGTTACCGCTCAACCCCGGAAATTACATTTGCGGCAAATGCCTTAATCAGAAGTGCACAAATCGGACAAGAACTAACGGTCACTAATGGCCATGGCAGCCTACCTGCGCTAACTGAATATAAAACTGATGGCGCCGAGGCAATCGGTGTTACCGAAGCAATTTCTGAATTAATTAGTAATGGCGAACGTCCAGAAAATATTGCAGTTTTAGCTAGAACAAATAACCAATTAAGCGCTATCGAAAAAACATTTCGAAGTGCTGGATTGCCTTATCAAGTTCGAAGCAATGAGCGATTTTTTGACCGGACTGAAATTCGAGAATTCATTCGCGCCATCCGTCAGGCTTCGGTAATTCAAGAACCGGGCGTCAATTGGTTAGATGAGTTACGCGGGATTGCGCAGCCTTATTTAACTGGCGCAGGAATGGATGGCATTGGCGCTATTTTGCACTTAGCTAACGAATTAGATCGTGATGATAAATTTCCAAAAAATTTGCGGGCGTTAATACAAGAACTTGCAGATCGAGCAGAGCAGAACAACCCGCCACAAATGCCGGTT
>JBEGQQ010000003.1:0-3242 GCA_041180925.1 Actinomycetota bacterium | reverse complement strand
AAATACCGTAAAAACCACAAAGATTTCTGGTGATGGTGGGATTGGTACAAAGTATTCAAATACCTCGGCATTTAATGGCAGAGAGTCCTCTCTGGTTTACGAAGTTACCGATTTGGTTCCTAACCAAATGATTCGCCTGCGAGGTGAAAATAAATCGCTCGTCGCAGTCGACACTATGTCTCTTCGCGAAGTTTCGGGTGGGGTGGAGTTCACCTACGAAGCTCGTTTTAGATTTAAGGGAATAGCCAAGGTCGCTGCGCCGTTTTTAAAGAAGGCATTTGAAAAACTGGGCGATGACGCCGAAAAAGGTTTGGCAAAGGTTCTTTAATGGATTACGTATCTGGTGCTTGCAATATTGGCCAACAGGAAATTAGACGGCGCTATCAAACAGCTATTTTCGGGGCAGCGCTTTATTTGATATTCGCAATTGTTGGTTGGCAAAATTTTATTTTTATTCCGGCGTTAATTGCTGCAATTGGATTTATCCAAGCGCGCAAGAAGTTTTGTGTGGCTTTCGGATTGATGGGAGTTTTTAATTTCGGAGCTACCGGAATCACTCAAAAAGTCGCAGGCAGAAAAGAGTTATCCGAAGATCGCAAATATGCGATTTCGGTTCTGGTGCAAGGAATTTTGTTAGCGGCGGCGCTAACTGCACCCTGGTTTATCTTTTAATTTAAATTAGTTAAGGAGACGCGATGGCATCATCACAACCAATAGAGATTAGCGCCGAGAAAGAGCGCGGTCTCAAGCGATATAATTTAATTGCTGGAATTTTCCATGCAGTTCAAGCAATCGCAATTTTGGTGTTGGCAAATGGTTTTAAATTGCCAGTACACATTAATTATCTTGCTGGTCCACCGGTTCCAGATACCGATTTTGAAAAAGTTCAGCTCTTCTCATTGCCGATCGGCGTTGGAGTGGCGGCCTTTTCAATTATGAGCGCACTGGCTCATTTTTATGTGAGCGGTCCGGGTTTTAGTAAATATATAAATGGTCTAAAGCGGAAACAGAATATTTACCGTTGGATTGAATATTCCTTCTCTTCAACCTTGATGATTATTTTGATTTCCATGCTTAATGCCGTCTGGGACATTACTGCGCTAATTGCAATCGCTGGCGTGAACGTTTCGATGATTCTCTTCGGTTGGTTACAAGAGAAATATGAAGAGCCAGGAAAGGGATCCCTGCTTCCATTCTGGTTTGGTTGCATCGCCGGAATTACACCTTGGATTGCAATGTTCTGGTTATTGTTTTCGCCAGGCAGTACGCAAAATGCACCAGGATTTGTTTACGGCATCGTATTTTCTTTGTTCGCGCTATTTAACTCCTTTGCGCTTGTGCAATGGTTGCAGTACAAAGAAGTTGGTAAGTGGAAGGATTATTTAGCGGGCGAAAAGACTTACATCACGCTCTCGTTTGTAGCTAAATCACTTCTTGCTTGGCAGATTTTTGCCGGCACACTTATGGCTTAATGACAAAATCGTTTTCGGAAGCGCTAAAAAAGTTCCCAAAGGAACAACAAGCTGCACTTTTGAAAACAATTAAGTTTGCTGAAGAGTTGGCCCCCCATGCAGTTCGAACAATTGCCTGGGGTATGCCAACTTTAAAAATTGGTGATGACAACCTCTGCCATGTGATGGGCTTTAAAAATCATAATAGTTTGTTTCCTTCATCGGGCTCGATTGCAACTCAATTTAAAAAAGATTTAGCCAAGTTTCAGGTGTCAAAAGGCACAATTCAATTTGAACTAAATAAGCCATTCCCGAAACCGGTGCTAAAGAAATTGTTGCTGGCACGAATCTCGCAAATTAACGAGAGTTATCCAAAAAAGAATGGTTCGTTTATCGAGTATTACAAAAATGGTGGTATCAAAGCTAGAGGAAAATTCAAAGGCAAGGCAATGCACGGCAAATGGGAATTTTTTCGCCAAAACGGATCAATTATGCGCACGGGTTCTTTCATAAATGGAAAACAGAGCGGTACTTGGATTACTTATGATGCTAAAGGTAAAGTTGTAAAGAAGAGTAATTTTTCCTAAAACATTTAGGTGGGTTCATGAGCACTTGGTCTATTGCGCAAGCCAATCTGACATCAGTTGGTGTCCTTGGTTTTATCTTTGGGTTTTTCGCTGCGCGAGTTAAAAGTGACGTTCGGGTGCCGGACGCTATTTACCAGTTCCTATCGATCTACCTCCTCTTTGGGATTGGACTTAAGGGTGGTCATTCACTAAAAGCTTCAAGTTTTTCAGAATTAGTTATCCCGGCAATCGCGACAATTTTCTGTGGAATTTTGATTCCGCTCTTGGCATTCTCGCTCCTCAAATTTATTAAAAAACTAAATGATGTTGATCGCGGTTCGATATCAGCACATTACGGTTCAACTTCTCTGGTTACATTTTCTGCAGCTATTTTGTTTCTAGAGAGTAATTCAATTTTCGTTGAAGGGTTTGCCCCAGCAATGCTGACTTTGATGGAAATCCCGGGTTTGATTGTTGGAATTTTCCTTGCCTCAAGATCTGTATCAACCAAAGTCGGCTGGGCGGCTACTTTTAAAGAAGTTTTGCTTGGTAAAACCGTACTTTTGCTGGTTGGTGGTTTGTTTATTGGTTTTGTAACCAGTAATGATGGTTACCAAAAAGTCAGCCCGTTTTTTGTTGATTTATTAAATGGTTTTCTCGTGCTCTTTTTGCTACACCTAGGCTATTTAGCTGGAAGTAATTTCTTTGAAATTAGAAGCGTTGGCGCACCATTGGCAGTTTTTGGTTTGCTCTTCCCAGTTTTAAGTGGCGCAATTGGCGTTGGTGTTGGCTCAATTATTGGGTTGAGTGTTGGCGGCGCAACCATGTTGGGGGTTTTATGTGCGAGCGCTTCTTATATTGCAGCTCCAGCTGCAGTTTCGGTTGCCTTAAAACAAGCAAATTTACCAATTGCGCTGATGTCGAGTATTGGGATTACATTCCCGTTCAATTTAATTTTCGGAATCCCGATTTACTATAAGTTTGCCCAAATTTTAATTACAGGCTTAAATTGAAACTCTGGTTTCCTTTTCCGATAATTTCCAAAGTTTCTTAATTGCTCTATTTGTAAACGGGCGAAGAATAGGCCTGGTTACTGGAGCGCCAGTTGCGAAATACCTTGGCGCGTAGAACTCACCACTTTTAGCTTTTGGATCTAGCGCCGCGCGGATTTGCGAAAGCGCTCCGATTTCTGGAGACATTCCAATTTTAAAAACTAAATCCTCGC
>JBEGQQ010000002.1:0-9345 GCA_041180925.1 Actinomycetota bacterium | reverse complement strand
TAGCCAACTCATGTACGCGGACCTTTGCCACAGTTCTCCTGTCTTGGCCCGCATACAAATGACACGTGCCTTAGTTGTAAGACCTCATTAACTTGCCGAGCTCATTAGAGTGTCATTTCCTAATTCCATTCTGAAAGTATCCCGTTTGGGATGGCCAATTCTAAGACGAATTCTTCAAATCGCCTAACTTGCGCTGACATCCCCGCCGGAATCGGAATGGATATCGATTCGCCAGCCAGTCAATCGCGCTGCCAAACGAGCATTCTGCCCATCTTTGCCAATGGCCAGCGAAAGTTGGTAATCAGGCACAACTACTTTTGCACTTCGCGCAGCCAAATCAACAATTTCAACTGAACTTACCTTTGCCGGCGCCAGTGCATGGCCAACAAATACAGCTGGATCATCGGAGTAATCAACGATGTCAATTTTTTCGCCATGCAATTCATCCATAACGTTTCGCGCACGCTGTCCCATTGGACCAATCAGCGCACCTTTTGGTGAAACTCCAGCGCGGTGAGCGCGCACTGCAATTTTGGTGCGATGTCCAGCTTCGCGCGCAATCGCCATAATTTCAACGACGCGATCTTTAATTTCGGGAACTTCTAACGCGAATAATTGTTTCACCAAAGCTGGATGGCTGCGCGATAACGTAATTTCTGGGCCTTTCATTCCTTGCTTTACATCAACTACAAAACATTTGATCCGCTCGCCATGTTTGTAAATTTCACCTGGAACTTGTTCTTGAGGTGGAATTTTTCCTTCGGCGCGCCCCAAACTCACATAAACCATTTTGGCATCGCGCCCTTGATGGATTACTCCTGAAATTACATCGCCAACATTTGCCGAAAGTTCGCCAACAATTTCGGCATCTTTTGCGCCGCGAAGTGCTTGTTTAATTGTTTGCCGCGCAGTCTGTGCAGCAATTCGGCCGAATGTTTCGTCATGATCTTGCACTTCACCGATGCGATCGCCAGCTTCACTAAAAACTGGAACAAAAATTTGAATCTCGCCAGTTTCGCGATCTAAATGTGCCCGCGCATGTTCGCGAGCATGATCGGTCTGATTGTAAGCAGCAAGGACGGCAACTTCGATTGCACCAATTAAATTATCCATCGGAATATCGCGCTCGATTGTCACCGCTTCGAGCGTCTTCATATCAACGTGCATCTTTTTTAAACTCCACTTCGATTTGGGCGCGCTTAATTTCGTTAAACAAGACCGTGTCTTCGCCCTTGTGTTCAATCACTGCAGAGATTTCATTACTGCTTTTGATGCGACCGCTAAAGGTGGTGCCATCACTCATCACAATTTTTACTAACCGACCAACATTTTTATACCAATGTCGAGCTTTAGTTAATGGGCGATCAACCCCTGGTGAAGTTACTTCTAAGGTGTAAGGCGCTGTGCCCATAAAAGTTGCGCTATCTAGCAATTCGCCAACTTGGCGCGAAACAACAGTTACTTGATCAAGATTTAATGGTTTATCGCTATCGACGATAACGGTAATGATTCGAGATTTTCCAGGCGTAGCAACTTGAATTTCTTCTAGAAAATAGCCGGATTGTTCGATTGCCGGAGTTAATAATTCAAAAATTTGGTCTTTAAGCGCCATCGTGTTCCTATTCAATTTTTATTTGGTTTTTATTTAATTTTACTTATGCGTTAGTTTACGAGGTCGATACCTACTTTGGCAATTAGTGCGATTGTCGCAAATAAAAATACTTTTCGAATTAGGGGCGACCCTCCACGCAGTGCCAACTTCGTTCCGAGCGTTGAACCGATAATTCCCGCAAACGCCATCGCGATTCCAATCTGCCACAGGATTACGCCGTTGCTAGCAAAGACGATTAGCGCCGCCAGATTTGTCGCCACATTTGTGAACTTAGCGATGGCTGATGCCGTCAAAAAGGTAAAGCCAAGTATTGCAATCAGTACTGCCATTAAAAATGTTCCAGTTCCGGGACCAAAAATTCCATCGTAGAAACCAATAAGGAAACCAGCGCCAGCGCCAATCAATAACTGATGGCGATGCGAATGGCGCAAATTTTCAATTTGGCCAAGTTCAGGTTTTGCGTAGGTATAGATGGCAATGACAATTAAGGCAACAAATACAAAAATTCGCAAGAAATCAGTCGGTAACTTTGAAGCCAGAAGTGCACCGGACATCGAACCAAAAAATGCTGGAATCGAAATTGCTGCCAAGAATTTAGTTTTTATCGCTACCGCTTTTCGGTATCTAAGTGCCGCATTTGCGGTGCCAAACACGGAAGCGAATTTATTTGTTCCTAAAATTTCAATTACCGGGCGCTCTGGCATAGCTACCAGCAATGATGGCAATTGGATTAATCCCCCACCACCGGCGATTGCATCAATGAAGCCGGCAAATCCTGCAGCGAGAATTAGAAATAAGATTTGATTTTCGCTAACGCTTCAGATGCAGCTATTTCAGATTTTTCACCAGTTTTGCGAATTCGTAATTCGACTTTGCCATCGGCAAATGCTTTGCCAACTACAACGATATATGGATTTCCAATCAATTCGGCATCCTTAAATTTCACACCCGCGCTTGGATCGCGGCGATCATCGAGCATCACTGAAATTCCGACTGCTTCTAAATCTTGGCCCAGCTGTTCGGCAAAATTAAAAATTGCATCTTCTTTTCCGGTAGCCACGATATGTACTTTTGCCGGCGCAATTTCGACTGGCCAATTAAGTCCAATTTCATCGTGGGTTTGTTCTGCGATTGCAGCTACGGCGCGACTTACACCAATTCCGTACGAGCCCATTGTTACTACTTGTGATTTTCCATCTTTATCTAAAACTGTTAAATCTAACGCCTTGGCATACTTTCGACCGAGCTGAAAGATGTGGCCAATTTCGATAGCGCGATCAATCACTACTGGAGCTGAACATGATGGACAAGAATCTCCGGCGCGAACTTCGGCAGCTTCTACATAACCATCGACTTCGAAATCGCGGCCAGCAACCACATTTCGTGCATGGCGATCTTTTTTATTTGCGCCGGTTACCCAAGATGTTCCTGGTGCGATTCGTGGATCGGCATAAACCGTTATTCCATTTTTCTTTGCATCTTGTGGCCCGATATAACCTTTAACTAACGATGGGTATTTCTTAAAATCTTCATCTTCAAATACTCGCAGCTCTTTGATGCCGGAAAGATTTGCTTGAACTCGTTTTAAATCTACTTCGCGATCGCCCGGCACTAAAACCGAAATCGCTTTATCGTCCGCCATTAACATTACATTTTTCAAAGTTGTGGCACCGGTATAGCCACCGCCAAAGCGTTTATTTAATTCATCAACTAAAGTTTCAATAGTTGGCGTATTTGGTGTGTCTAGCTCTTCAATTGGCCCGATGCCACTTGCATCCGCTGGTGCTACAACTGTTTTCATCGCTTCGACGTTTGCGGCATAGCCACACTTTGGGCAGAGCACATAGGTATCTTCGCCAGTTGGGCACGGCGCTAAAAATTCTTCCGATTTAGAACCACCCATGGCGCCAGCCATTGCGCTAACAATGTTGTATTTAAGATTTAACCGATCAAAAGTTTTGATGTAGGCATCGCGATGTTTTTGATATGAAACTTCGAGCCCGTCATCTGTTACATCAAACGAATACGAATCTTTCATCACAAATTCGCGGCCGCGGATAATTCCGCTTCGTGGTCTAGCTTCATCGCGATATTTGGTTTGGATTTGGTAGATCGACAGTGGTAGATCTTTATAGGACGAATATTCGCCTTTGACCATCAAAGTAAACATCTCTTCGTGGGTTGGACCTAGTAAATAATCGCCACCTTTTCGATCTTGTAATCTAAATAAATCTGGGCCGTACTCGCTCCAACGATTTGTGGCTTCATAGGCATCTTTTGGCAATAGCGCTGGAAAATGAACTTCTTGAAAGCCAGCGTTATCCATCTCTTCGCGAATAACGCGCTCGACATTGCGCAGCGTGATGTAGCCAAGTGGTAACCAAGAATAAATTCCGGCAGAAATTCGGCGGATATAGCCGGCGCGAACTAATAACTTATGGCTTGCAACTTCGGCATCGGCTGGGTCATCGCGCAAGGTGCGCAAAAACAAAGTCGACATTCGCAACATGGCGAGCAGTCTACTTAATTTCTACTGATGGTTCCCCTGAAGAAACTCCCGCAGCTGCCATTTCTTCGCCTAAACGCTTCGCTTCGGTGATTAACGTTGCAACAATCTCTGATTCCGGAACTGTTTTAATTACTTTTCCTTTAACAAAGATCTGGCCCTTGCCATTTCCAGATGCGACGCCAAGATCTGCTTCGCGCGCTTCACCAGGACCATTTACAACACAGCCCATCACCGCAACGCGAAGTGGCATTTTCATTCCAGCTAAACCTTTTTGCACATTCTCCGCTAACGAATAAACATCTACTTGGGCGCGGCCACACGATGGGCAGCTCACAATTTCTAATTGGCGTTGGCGCAAACCAAGTGATTCCAAAATCGAAATTCCGACTTTTACCTCTTCGACTGGCGGCGCTGATAATGAAACGCGAATTGTGTCGCCAATTCCTTCTGCTAATAAAATTCCAAATGCGGTCGCAGATTTAATTGTTCCTTGGAATGCTGGACCGGCTTCAGTTACACCTAAGTGCAATGGGTAATCACATTTTTCAGCCAATAAGCGATAAGCCTTGACCATTGTTACTGGATCATGATGTTTCACCGAAATTTTTATATCAGTGAAATCGTGCTCTTCAAATAAGGAAGCTTCCCAGAGCGCAGATTCGACCAGCGCTTCTGGAGTTGCTTTGCCATATTTTGCGAGCAATCGTGGATCAAGTGATCCGGCATTAACGCCAATTCGAATTGGAATTCCGGCTGCTTTCGCCGCTTTTGCAACCTCTTTAACTTTGTCATCAAATTGTTTGATGTTGCCTGGATTAACTCGAACCGCGGCGCAACCGGCATCAATTGCCGCGAAAATATATTTTGGTTGAAAATGGATATCGGCAATTACTGGAATCTGAGATTTGGTGGCAATCGCTTTGAGGGCATCGGCGTCGTCTTGACTTGGGACTGCGACGCGAACTATTTGGCAACCAGAGGCAGTTAATTCGGCGATCTGTTGCAGCGTTGTATTTACATCGGCTGTAAGCGTGGTGCACATTGATTGCACTGATACTGGCGAATTACTACCAACGCCAACTTTGCCAACTTTTAATTGCTTGGTTTTGCGCCGTGGCGCCAAAGTTTGCGGAGTCGGAATTCCGAGATCAACCATAGCGTTATCTTATTACTATCTAATCAAGTGAACTGGATTTACGATATCTGCGATCAGCAGTAACACAGTTAACGCAATCAAAATTGAAAACACGGCAACTGTGACTGGCATCAACTTATTTACATTGATTGGCTCTGGTTTTGCCCGGCCACGCAATCTCGCAATCCAATTGCGGATGCCATCAGTTGCCGCCACTGCCATGTGGCCACCATCAAGTGGCAATAATGGAAGCAAATTAAATAGACCAACGAAAATATTTAGTGACGCAATAATTAATAAGAATGTTGCGATTCGTTCGTTAAAGGTAAGTCCGGCAGTTGCGGCAGTTTCACCAGAAACGCGAGCGACACCAACAACGCCAACTGGACCTTCCGGGTCACGCTCTTCGCCGCCAAAAGTTTGCCGAATTAACGCCGGAATCTTTGCTGGTAATTGAACCAAAGATTTAACGCTAGTGGTCAACATAAACCAAGTGATTCGGCCAGCATCCGCAGCGCCTTGTACCGGCGTGCTCTTTACTAAACCAACATCGTTGATGATTCCGATAAATCCATAAGTTGTTCCGTCATACTTTCGAGCTGCTGGAGTTACAGTTAAATCCTGAACTGTGCCATCGCGTTCGATGGTCAGCACTACCGCTTTGCCGGGCGCTTTGCGCACCTTTGCAATCTCTTCGCCCCAACGTTTTACATCTTTGCCATCAACTTTTAAAACTTTATCGCCGGCCATTAATCCTGCAGCTTTCGCTGGTGAAACTGGATCAGTCGTTTTACATTTATATGTTGCATCCGGAACACAAGGAACGATTTCTTTAATTGTTGGCAGGGCGCCGGTGGTGCCAACGCCAACTAACAAAATTGCTAGTAATAAGTAGCCGACAATGAAATGTCCTGCTGATCCAGCGCCAAGCACAATTAATTTTTTTGGCACTGACGCTTTAATAAATGCGCGATCGGCTTCGCCCTCTGGCATCACATCAGTTGGGGTCATGCCTTCAATGCGACAGTAACCGCCCGCTGGGATTGCTTTAATTCCAAATTCCGTTTCGCCGCGTTGGGTGGACCAGATCCGCTTACCGAAACCAACAAAAAATTCGGAGACGCGCATGCCATATTTCCGGGCGAAGATGTAGTGGCCAAACTCGTGCACCATCACCGATGCTAAAAGTCCAAAGATAAATAGGAGTAGGCCAAAGATTTCCATAACTGCCGTAAATCTTGCTCTATGACGGGGACATCTCCAAATTATCCGCGCGTAAAGCGCAAAAACTCTCGGTAAACTCTGATTATGAGCGCACGAAAAGTGATTACCGCAATTCCGGGTCCAAAGTCAGAGATCATCATCAAGCGTCGAAGTGATGCAGTTTCGAAGGCGCTCGGAATGGCGCTACCAGCAGTAATCGAAGATGCCAAAGGCGCAATCCTGATTGATGTCGATGGCAATCACTTTATTGATCTTGGCGCCGGAATTGGCGTAGTAAATGTTGGAAATAGCGCGCCACATGTTGTCGAAAATGTTTCGAAACAAGTTGCCGCTTTTACTCATACTTGTTTCATGATTGCGCCTTATCTTGGTTACATTGAAGTTTGCGAAGCACTTAACCGGTTGACGCCCGGAAAGTTTGCAAAAAAGAGTGCGCTATTTAATTCGGGCGCCGAAGCTGTTGAGAATGCGATAAAGATTGCCCGCCATTACACAAAGCGAAGCGCAATTGTGGTTTTCGAACATGCGTATCACGGCCGAACAAATTTAACGATGGGAATGACGGCAAAGAACATTCCATACAAAGAAGGTTTCGGCCCATTTACGCCAGAAATTTATCGAATGCCAATGGCTTATCCATTCCGCTGGCCAGGTGGCCCAGCTGCGTGTGAAAAAGATGCGCTAAATGTGGTGCTTTCAAAAATTGAAAAAGAAGTTGGCGCCAAGAATGTTGCGGCAATCGTGATCGAACCAATTCTCGGTGAAGGTGGTTTTATCGTGCCGCCAAAAGGTTTCTTACCGGGATTGCAGAAATTTGCCAACGAAAATGGTGCGCTATTTATCTGCGATGAGGTGCAGACTGGATTTGCCCGCACTGGTCAAATGTTTGCCTCGGAAGATGAAAACCTCGAACCAGATTTAATTACAACTGCAAAAGGTATTGCCGGTGGTTTACCACTTGCCGCAGTTACCGGTCGCGCCGAAATCATGGATGAAATTCACGCTTCTGGACTTGGCGGAACTTTTGGTGGTTCGCCAGTTGCCTGTGCTGCAGCAATTGGGGCAATTAAAACTATCGAAGATGAAAAATTAGCCGATCGCGCCAAGCAGTTGGGTGAAATTATTTTCAAGCGATTAAATGCGATGAAAGCCAAATACCCAACCATTGGCGATGTTCGCGGTCGCGGCGCTATGGCTGCAATTGAATTGGTAAAGCCAGGGACGACTGAGCCAAATGCCGAATTGCAAGCTGCCGCCATCAAAAAATGCCAGCAAGAAGGCGTATTGATTTTGAGCGCCGGAACTTACGGAAATGTAATCCGGTTATTGCCACCGCTGGTTATTACAGATGATCAGTTAAATGAAGGGCTCGATGTATTAGAAAGCGCGTTAGCGATCTAATAAGTTTTGCGTTGGGTTGTATTTAATTCCCTTTTTACGAGCGGTAATTGCGCTTAGCGCTTCTAGCACTACGCGATTTGCCAAAATGGCAGTGATATCTGCGCTATCAAATGGTGGCGCAACTTCTACGACATCAATTCCGACAATTGGTAGTTCTAAACAAATCCGACGAACTGCTTCTAATAATTCGCGACTTGTCATGCCGCCAGGTTCTGGTGTGCCAGTTCCGGGCGCCATCCCTGGATCAACCACATCGATATCTACCGATAAGAAAACCCCGTCGCAACCATCAGTTAGCGTTGCAAAACTTTCATCTAAAACTGCTTTCATTCCGCGATGATGAATTTCCGTCATCTCGTAAGAGCGCATTTTCTGATCGCGCATCCATTCGATTGTTTTGTTATCTGGCCAATAACCGCGAAGTCCTAATTGCAAAAAGCGATCACCGCGCACCGCACCAGATTCAATTAATCGCCGCATCGGTGTGCCATGGCCAACTAATGCGCCCCACTGATCTTCGCCGGTATCCGCGTGCGCATCAAAATGAATCATCGAAATCTTGCCTTTGCCACGATGATTTGCAATGCCAGCAACGTCAGCGGAAGCAATCGAATGATCGCCACCAAGTACGACTGCAATAGCTCCAGCGCGACTAATTTTTTCAGTTGCCGCTTCTAAAACTTTTAGAGATTTAACTAAATCCATTCCGGGCATTAATAAATCACCGGCGTCATAAACTTTCAATTCTTTTAACGAATCCACCCGAAGTGCTAAATGTGGTCGTTCGCCATCGTGCGGCAAGTAATCTCCCATGCGAATTGCTTGTGGCCCAAACTTGGCGCCACTTCGATGGCTAGTTCCAGAATCAATTGGTGCACCAACAATGATTACATCGGCATCTTTATAAGTTTCTGGCTGATCTAAATCGCAGGCCGGAATTCCTAAAAAGGTAAATGCTGGGCCATACATATTGCCGTAGTTGGTCATGAAATCTTTCGTTTCCGTCCAACAAATTGTCCAGCAATCACAATAGCTAGCGCCAAGATAAACATCGCCGAACCAATTACGTTTGCTTGGGCGGGAATGCCGCGAGCTGAGGCAACGTAAACAAACTTCGGGAAGGTCATCAATGTTCCGGAATTGAAGTTGGTAATAATGAAGTCGTCAAAGGACAAACTAAATGCCAAAAGCGCAGCAGCTGCGATTCCGGGCATTACTAGTGGCAATGTGACTCGGCGGAAAGTTTCAAATTCATTTGCATATAAATCCATTGCGGCTTGTTCTAAACGTGGATCCAACGAAGCAATGCGAGCTTTAACAGTTGTCACTACGAACGAAATACAGAACATGACGTGGGCAATCACAGTGGTTAAAAATCCTGGATTGATTTTGAAGGTCAAAAACATGGCAAGCAGCGAAGCGCCAAGTACAACTTCCGGTGTCGCCATTGGTAAGAAAATTAAA
>JBEGQQ010000001.1:0-6250 GCA_041180925.1 Actinomycetota bacterium | reverse complement strand
TAAATCTAATTTTCGACAAATTAAATCTAATTTATCAATTTGCGCTTGATCTAATGTTTTAGCTCGCTTCCAATAAGCACAGCTATAAATCATCTCTTTATCCAACATTCTGGAATAAAGATCGTTTCCGATGTTGTAGTGGTGTTTAGCGTTTTTATCAGCTTTTGATTTTGTTTGCCGGTTCAAAAAAGTGGATTTAGCCCAGTGAAAAAATAATTTTGGACTTGGTTTCATATTTTCTAAAACATTTATATCTAGCAAGCGAGTTAAGAAATCATCTATCGCATCGCATTCCCACCAGCCATCCATATAGGCTTCGGCTAATCCGAGTTGACGTTTGGAAATTATTCGATCCCACAACTTCTCGTTATAAACCTCAATTCCATATTTCTTGCTCCGATTAAGTGGAATTTCAGCCTTGGCTAGAAGTTCTAGACATAAGTCTTTGCTAGACATTCGATAATTTTCGCCCATAAACCCTCGGTTTTTCTAGTAGTACCCTTTACTAATGGCCGAAAAAATTAGTTCCGAAGGAAAGCGCATTCATGACGAAGCGCCTTCGGACAAGTTTGCCGAATTTATGCGTGGCGGTTGGGCGCCATCGCCTTTAACTGGAATCACGCCATCGCCTGCGGTTAATTACTGCGTTAAGCGTCGCGCAAAATTAAGTGAAGCTTTTGCCGGGCTGCGAATTGTTTTGCCTTCTGGAAACGACAAGGTTCGCAGTAACGATACTTATTACCGCTATCGGCCGCATTCAGCCTTTGCTTATTACACCGGTGTGCAGGGCGTTGATGCCAATCCCGATGCGGTTTTAGTTTTAGAGCCGACTGCTAATGGGCACGAACCAATTTTATTTATTATGCCAAGATCAACTCGCGAATCCGATGCGTTTTATCGAGATGCAAAATATGGTGAACTTTGGGTGGGTCGTCGATTTACAACTGAAGAAGCAACACAGAAATATTTAATTGAAACAAAATCTGTAGCAGATTTAGAAAAATTCTTGGCCGAAAAGAAACCAACCGTTGCGCTTCACGGGTTAGACCGCACTGTTGATGCAAATGTTTCAACTCACGATCGCGATAGCGAACTTTCAGTTTTTGTCAGCGAACAGCGCCTAATCAAAGATGAGTACGAAATCGCTGAAATGCGCCGCGCAGTTGATGCCACATCGTTGGGATTTGCAGACATGATGAAGGTTTTACAAGAAGCCACAAAACACAATCGTGGCGAACGCGTTATTGAAGCTGCATTTTTTGGACGCGCTCGAACTGATGGCCACGATTTAGGTTATGAAACCATCGCTGCAGCAGGTTCGCATGCTTGCGTTCTTCACTGGATTCGAAATGATGGCAAAGTTAAAAATGGAGAATTGATGTTAATTGATGCGGGGATTGAAATGGAGTCTTATTACACCGCGGATATCACTCGCACAATTCCGATAAATGGAAAATATTCTCCGGCGCAAAAATCTTTATACAACTTGGTTTATGAATCACAAAAAGCTGGATTTGAAGCAATTAAGCCTGGCGTGCCATTTACTGAAATCAATAAAGCTTGCCAAAAAGTATTGGCGCATGGCTTAGCAGATATGGGCGTATTAACTGTTTCAGCGGAAGAAGCGCTAAAACCAGAGAATGGTTTCCATCGCCGTTGGACGCTACATAACGTCAGCCACATGCTTGGAATTGATGTGCATGATTGTGCGCAGGCGCGTAAAGAGGAATATATGAAACCGCTCGAAGTTGGAATGGTTTTAACAGTTGAGCCAGGTTTATATATCCAGCCTGATGATGAACTTTTCGCACCTGAATATCGCGGAATCGGTATCCGAATCGAAGACGATGTTTTGGTTACCAAAGATGGCGTTGAAAATTTAAGTGAGAAATTGCCACGACATCCAGATGAAATTGAAAAGTGGATGGCTAGTTTAACTAGCTAACAAAATACCTAAATACGCTGCAAGTAAACCAACAATCAAAGACCCAAATAAATTAATCAGCGCATCTTTGTATCGCTTTAATTCCCAAGCCAAATAAATATCAATAATGAAGGTCGACCAAGTTGTAAAAGCGCCAGCAAAGCCAACTGCAAATAAATCATGTAAATGTTTGGTGTTTACATACGTGAAGCCAATAAAGAATGAGCCCAACGTATTAACTACAAATATGCCAAATGGCTTTGATGTAAATTTATGAAAATACTGATCTATCGCATAGCGAAGCGGTCCACCAACTGCCGCGCCAAGTGCTACAAAAAGTAAGTTCACGAGCGCACCTTCACATATTTTCTAGAAAGCGGCAGAACTATCGCGATGGTAATAAAGCTAAAAATTAGCGTTTCAAATAAATATCCAAAATCAATTGGCTTCAAAGCTTGATAAGTGACGCCTGAAAAAGTTGTTAAACCGGCACAAAAACCAGGAAGTAATAGCAATCGATACTTTGTTATCCCGCGGCGTTCCATTAAAACCAAAAAGAAACTTGCAAGTGCTACGCCAATGATGTTCGCAGCTAAATTACCGGGTTTATTGCTTGGTAATAGAACCCCGAGTGAGTAGCGAACGAGCGACCCAACTACGCTTCCAATAGCTACCCAAATCATTGGGTAATTATCTTAGTTTTGTCGTAAATCTTCGCGTTTTAGAATCTTTGACCCTAGCCAGCGCACTGGATCGTATTTCATATCAACTACACGCTCTTTCATTGGAATCAAGGCGTTATCAGTAATGTGAATATGCTCTGGGCAAACTTCGGTACAGCACTTGGTGATGTTGCAAAGGCCAAGGCCATGTTCTTGCTGTGCCAATTCTTTACGGTCGCGGCGTTGATCCATTGGATGCATATCCAATTCCGCCATTCGCATTAAAAAGCGCGGACCACTAAATGCTTCTTTGTTCTCTTCGTGATCGCGAATAACGTGGCAGACGTTCTGGCACAAGAAACATTCAATACATTTACGAAATTCTTGCGAGCGCTCGACATCCTGCTGTTGCATCCGGAAATCGCCCGGTTTGGAATCCTTTGGTGGCTCAAATGCCGGAATTTCCATTGCTTTTTTGTAATTAAATGAAACGTCAGTTACTAAATCACGAATCACTGGAAATGCGCGAAGCGGGGTGACGGTTACAGTTTCATCATCCTCAAAAGTGCTCATGCGCGTCATGCAAGCAAGACGTGGTTTGCCATTTATTTCCATTGAACAAGATCCGCACTTACCTGCTTTGCAATTCCAACGAACTGCTAAGTCACCCATTTGGGTTGCCTGGACGCGATGAATTACATCCAGTACAACTTCGCCTTCATTTACATCAACGGTTACATCTTTTAGGCCACCATCATTCTTGTCGCCGCGCCAGATTTTGAATTTCATTTTGCGACTCATTAGTGACCTCCTCCGTAGTTAGCTAATTCTTCTGTAGTTAGGTACTTCTTTAACTCATCTAGCTCAAAAAGTTCGGCTAATTCTTTTGGCATTGGCGGCAGCGGTTGCTTAACTACATCCATTGCTTCACCATTCCAAGTTGCAATCGAATTAACTTGGCGCCAAGTGGAATCCATTTTTGGGAAGTCCTCGCGGGTATGTCCGCCCCGTGACTCTTCCCGCAAGAGCGCAGAACGCGCAATTGCTTCAGAAACCAACAACATGTTCTCTAAATCTAATGCGAGGTGGAAACCGGGATTGAAGTTCTTGCCGCCTTCAGCTTTAGTTTTTCTAGCTCGAACTCGAAGTTCGGCGATTTTCTTCAACGACTCTTCCAATTCATGTTTGATGCGGATAATGCCAACCAAATCATTTGTAGTTTGCTGCAATTCTGCATGAATTGTGTATGGGTTCTCGCCACCTGAATTATTAAATGGCGCATTTAAATATTCATGCGCTTTTGTAATTGAACTTTCCGAGACTGGATTTGCGCCATTGCTCTTTACATAAGCCGCTGCACCATCGCCGGCACGACGACCAAATACCAACAAATCTGAAAGTGAATTTCCACCTAAACGATTTGAGCCGTGCATGCCACCAGCAACTTCGCCAGCTGCAAATAAACCAGGTACATCAATTGCGGCGCCGGTATCTGGATCGACATCAACCCCACCCATTACATAATGGCAAGTAGGACCAACTTCCATTGGTTCTTTTGTAATATCCACTCCAGCTAATTCGTAGAACTGATGCCACATCGATGGCAGACGTTTTTTAATTTCTTCCGCTGGCAAACGTGTTGAGACATCTAGATAAACACCGCCATGTGGTGTGCCACGACCAGCCTTGACTTCGGTATTGATTGCGCGGGCAACTTCATCGCGCGGTAATAACTCTGGCGGACGGCGATTGTTATTTTGATCCTTGTACCAACGATCAGCTTCCGCTTCGTTATCTGCATATTTATCTTTAAATACTTCTGGAATGTACTTAAACATAAAGCGTTCGCCATTTGAATTTTTAAGAACGCCACCGTCACCACGAACCGATTCGGTTACTAAAATTCCGCGAACTGAAGGTGGCCAAACCATTCCGGTTGGATGAAATTGTACGAACTCCATGTCCTTTAAACGTCCGCCAGCTTTTAACGCGAGCGCATGGCCGTCGCCAGTTCCTTCCCAAGAATTTGAAGTAACTTTAAATGACTTTCCAATTCCACCAGTTGCCAATACAACTGCAGTGCTTTCAAATAAAACTTCTTCGCCAGTTTCGCGCCAATAGCCGTAAGCGCCAGAAACTTTTCCGTTATCTTTCAAAATATCGGTAATCGTTAATTCGGCAAATACTTTGATTTTTGCTTCGGCGTCGCCAAATTCGCGCTTATCAGCTTGTTGCATTGCAACAATTCGCTGTTGCATCGTGCGAATTAATTCCAGGCCGGTGCGATCGCCGACGTGAGCTAAACGCGGATATTCGTGGCCACCGAAATTACGCTGTGAAATCTTGCCCTCTTTGGTGCGATCAAATAGCGCGCCCCAATATTCAAGTTCCCAGACGCGATCTGGCGATTCTTTGGCGTGAAGTTCGGCCATTCGCCAGTGATTTAAAAATTTACCGCCGCGCATGGTGTCGCGGAAATGAACTTGCCAATTATCTTTTTCATTTACATTACCCATTGATGCCGCAACGCCACCTTCGGCCATCACAGTGTGCGCTTTGCCGAATAATGATTTACAAATAATTCCTACTGAAAGTCCAGCTTCGCGTGCTGAAACCGCTGCGCGTAAACCTGCGCCACCGGCACCGATTACTAGTACGTCGTATTTGAATCGTTGCAGGTTAGAAGAAGTAGACATTTGTCACCGCTCCGGTTGCCACAAGTCGAACAAAGAAGTCAGAGAAAGCCACCCAAAGTAATGAAATCCAGGCAAAGTTTTGATGTTTTTCATTTAACTTTGAAACCCAAGTCCAAGCTTTGTAACGAATTGGATGTTTAGAAAAATTACGTAACCGGCCACCAACTGTGTGACGACAGGTGTGGCACGACAATGAATATAGCCAGAGGAAAATTGCATTTAGCACCAAAACCACAGTTCCGATACTCATATGGCCCCAATGACCTTCGCCATCTCTAAATGCCAAAACAGCATCAACAGTTAGTAAAACGTTGAAAACTAAACCAGCGTAAAAGAACCAACGGTGTGCATTTTGAATGATTAATGGAAATTTAGTTTCGCCACTGTATGACTTATGTGGTTCGGCCACTGCACATGCAGGCGGCGATTGCCAAAATGATCGGTAGTAAGCCTTGCGGTAGTAATAGCAAGTCATTCGAAAACCAAGTGGGAAAATTAAAATAAATAGCGCCGGAGAAATTGCTAAACCAAATAGCGCCACTTTGCCAAATGGTTGCCCAAGTAGCGAAGCGCCAGTTGGGCAATCTGCAGTTAAACATGGTGAATAAAAAGGCGAGATCAGTGGCTCTGCAAAATAATGTGCGCCTTCAAATGCACGCCAAGTTGCATAAATTACGAATGAAATTAAAACGCCGAAAGTAACTGTTGGTTGTAGCCACCAGCGATCAGTTCGTAAGGTTCGCGCTGCAATTTTTGCGCGGGTTGGTGAAAAGACTCCAGACATGAGGAGAAGTCTGCTCTTTTGCTTCTTAAGTCGCTAGGCAAATTACGCGGGGAATTTATGAAATTCCGCACTTAAAGCCCTATGGCGGAGGGCGTGGGATTTGAACCCACGAGGCTTTCACCTGCCGGTTTTCAAGACCGGTGCACTCGGCCGCTATGCGAGCCCTCCGCGGGGTAATTTACCT